>JBBRGW010000112.1:0-10210 GCA_038223525.1 Pirellulales bacterium | reverse complement strand
CATCCGACGACAATAGCCCGATCGCTAGCATTGCAAAGGCTCTCTTCATTTCTGTTGTCATCCGTGACTGAAGGGTGATTGATGCTTTTACGACTTAATGCTGGTGCACATTCAATTTGCCGCGATCTTATATGGGCACTGCCGACAAAAGTAGCAGGCACGCTTGGCGTGTCGTTTGCAGTCAAGTTTTGCCAGGATTCTCGGCGGACGGCACATGGAATGTGCGTACTGCTTTGACTTTTGTCGCCTGTGTCGATACTGGATTCGACGGAAGTATAAGGAAATCGTGGTTTCAACCGCAAGAGAGCTATTCAACTGCTAGCTAAGACGGCTTTAACATCATCGCAAAAGCGACTATTCTTTGGTTACAAAAGAATTGATGTGCTTATTTTGGGTTGATGCAGCGGACCTAGTTTAGGCTTGAAACTCGCTGGGAATCGCATCCATGCAACCAATGCTATCGGGAGTCATCCCGCCGCTCGTCTCGCCTCTCAAGGCTCGTGACGAGTTAGACCTTGCTGGGCTTGAGCGTCTGCTCGAACACGTTCTGGCGGGTGGTGTACATGGCTTGTTTTTGCTTGGGACAACTGGTGAAGCTCCCAGCTTGAGCTATCGGCTGCGACGCGAACTGATTGATCGAGCGGCATCCATCGTTGCTGGACGAGTCCCTATTCTGGTTGGCATCACCGATACTTCTTTCGTGGAAACGGTCCATTTGGCGGAGCATGCTGCGAAGGCTGGCGTTAAAGCGCTCGTCATTTCGACTCCTTACTATTTTCCGGCTGGTCAGACCGAGTTGATTGGCTATATCGAAAACTTGGTGCCACACCTTCCGTTGCCTCTCGTTTTGTACAACATGCCGAGCTTGACCAAGGTCTGGTTCGAATTCGAAACGCTCCAAAGATTGACGGCAGTCCCTCAAATCATCGGGCTCAAAGACAGCAGTGGCGACATGGAATATTTTAAGAAAGCGATCGAGTTAAAGAAGCTGCGTCCTGATTGGTCGGTGATGATCGGCCCGGAAGCGAAATTGCCAGAAGCGATGCGTCTGGGTGGGGATGGAGGTGTCACAGGTGGAGCGAATGTCTTCCCCAAGTTGTTTGTCGATTGCTATCACGCATGCAAAGTAGGCGATCCCGTTCGCATCGAGGAGTTGCAAAAGCGTATCGACGCGCTTCAGCAAATCTATGAAGTGGGCAAGTATGCTTCGAAGTACATTAAGGCGACGAAGTGCTGTTGTTCCCTGCTAGGGCTTTGCGATGACTTCATGGCTGAACCGTTTCATCGATTTCTTCCGCCCGAACGAGCGCGTGTTCAAGCGATCCTGGAGTCTCTGTCGTGACGCCCATTGGCTGGTGCCCTCGGAGCCTGCTCGTAATTGCAGGCGTCGCGCTTTGTTGTCTCGCGAATAGTGCCCTCGCAAATGCAGATGAACTGGAACCTTTGCGATACAATCATCCGGGCTTGGTGGTGGATTTGGGCGTCGGACTGTGGGCTTGGCCGGTGCCCTGCGATGCGGATGGCGATGGTGACTACGACTTGATTGTTTCTTGTCCCGATAAGCCGTCCAATGGAGTTTGGCTTTTTGAAAACGCGACCGGTGACACCTCCAAGACGAAAATGCCGGTCTTCAAGCCGGCACGCTTACTGAGTAAAACCGTGCACTATGTGATGCCGAGCTACGTCGAGGGAACGATGCGGGTTCTATCGCCGGGTATGGAATACACCCATTTTGCTCGCAGTGGTACCAACGAGAAACGAGCGCTCCCGATCGATGCCAAGTTTCATAAACCCTTGGGGCAACAAACCAAAGGTCCTAAGGTTCGACACAATCAATGGCGCTACGCGGACTTCGACGGCGACGGTCGCTTGGATCTGATCGTTGGCATCGAGGATTGGAGCTACTACGGCTGGTTTGATGCCTGGGACTCCGAGGGCCGATGGCAGAACGGTCCGTTGCACGGGTGGATCTATTGGTTTCGCAATCGCGAAACGACCGAGTCCCCTGACTACATGGAGCCTGAGTTGGTCCAAGCGGAAGGGAAACCTATCGATGTTTTTGGTTGCCCCTCACCGAACTTCGGTGACTTCGATCAGGACGGCGACCTCGATTTGATCTGCGGTGAGTTTCTCGACTCGTTTACCTACTTTAAGAACATCGGGACGCGACAGGCACCGAAATACGCGGCAGGACAACAACTACGAACCGTTCTCGGGTTGCCTTTAGCGATGGATCTGCAAATGATCGTGCCGGTCGCTTTTGATTGGGACCGGGACGGTGATCTCGATTTGATCGTCGGCGACGAAGACGGGCGCGTTGCATGGATCGAACATGTCGGTGTGGATGCTTCCAATGATGCGATTCCGATGTTTGCTTCGCCACGTTATTTCCAACAAGAAGCTGACACCCTCAAATGCGGTGCGCTGGCAACTCCTGTCGGCTTCGATTGGGATGGAGATGGGGACACGGACATCCTAAGCGGCAATACGGCCGGCTATCTCGAGTATTTTGAAAACCTAAGCGGACCAAAAGTCGCTGCTCCGAAATGGAATCGTCCCGTTGCGATCCAAGTAGACGGCAAGCCGTTCCGTGTTATGGCTGGCCCAAACGGTAGCATCCAAGGACCGGCGGAAGCCAAATGGGGTTACACGACCTTCTCGGTCGCAGACTGGGATAGCGATGGCTTACCGGACATTATTTTGAATTCGATATTGGGACAAGTTGTGTGGCTGAGGAACACCGGTACCCGCAACAACCCAAAGCTAAGTGCTCCGCAAGCAATTGAAGTCGAGTGGACAGACAAGCAGCCGCGTTTGGCTTGGGGGTGGCAGGAAGCGAAAGGGAAAGGGCTTCTGACTCAATGGCGAACAACACCTGTCGTCTTTGATTTCAACTTAGATGGCTTGTTGGACTTGGCCATGTTGGACCAAGAGGGATATCTGACGCTTTTTGAGCGCGCTCGGAAAGTGAACCGCCTCGTACTCAACGCGCCACGCCGCGCTTTTGTCGATGAACAAGGCGTGGCAATACGACTGAACTCGGGAGCAGCAGGCAAAAGCGGTCGGCGTAAACTCTGCGTTGCCGATTGGGATGGAGATGGCAAATTTGATTTTCTTTTGAATTCAACGAACGCAGATTTTTTACGGCAGGTCGATTATCGGAACGGAGTTTGGACCATGAGAAACGTCGGGAGCTTGGCCAAAAGGAACATCGTGGGTCATGACGTATGTCCAGCTGTCGTGGACTTTGTCGGCGTTGGAGTATTAGATTTTCTCGGTGGAGCGGAAGACGGTCGATTGTATTTCTTAAAAAGTAACCGTTCATTTGAGAAGAGGTAACACCGCTTTCGCCACTTTACGATCGGTAGGTAATTAGGCGATCGGCAGAATGAAAAGTACGGTAGGATGGGACCAATGTCCCGTCCGTTGATTCGTTCGGGACAATGGTCCCAAACTACGACTGGTATAACACAGCCTGCCGCTCGCCTTAAGGAACATGCGCTCTTCTTTCGGCTACCGGCCTGCCGCTTACAAAACGTATTTCAAACAATGCGGTTTAGCATCGGCAAGTTTGAACAATATCGGGAAAGGTTTTCAAGGAAGTGATTCACGAGGCTTATCATCTCGGCGTCGAACCCGCCGGCCGAATGCGGCGTAATCCAGCAATTGGGTGTGTGCCACAACGGGTGATCGCCAGGCAATGGTTCAGGGGTCATCACATCCAAGTAAGCGCCTGCCAATGCCCCTGAATTCAGCGATTGAATCAAGCAGTTTTGATCTACCGTCGCACCTCGGCCTATATTGTAAAAATAGGCTCCACGTTTCATCAACTGGAACTTACTGGCATCGAAATATTCGGCGGTTGATCCGTTGGAAGGCAAGAGGTTGATCACATGATCGGCCTTGGGCAAAAAGTCAACCAATTGCGATTCGTCGATGAGTTGAATGGATTCATTGCCTCTCGCTTTGCGTCGTAAACCGATCAGCTGCATGCGAAACGGGGAGAGCAACTCGCTGAGTCTTTTTGCGATTTCGCCATAGCCGAAAAGAATGGCGGTTTGACCATTGAGTAAAAACGATTGACGACGACGCTCGGCAGTTGGCCAGCTGCGATCAGTTATCTGAGTGACGAGCGAGTTGGGTAGCTGTCGTGCAAAGGCCATCATCATGCCGAGCGCATGTTGCGCGCAGGGCTCGTCGTATACGCCCGAGCTGGTAGTCATGGCCCCGTTCCGCTCCTTTAACGCTGCTTTCAAATCATCGCGGTCGTACGCCGTATAACCCGCGGTCGTTAGATGAATCCATTTCAGATTCGGCATCCGAACGGCCTGCTCGGGATCCGGCTGGCCAACAGCGATATCCGCAGTAGCCAATAACGGATCGGCAGGGCTAGAACTTAAATTGAGCGAGCTCATTTCCGAAGCGTATACGAGTTTGTGAGGCGCAATGGCTGTGGAGAGTCGTTCGGCCGCCTCGGCTGGCAATTTTGCGTTTGTCCAAATGTTTAGTTGTCGCTGATGCATTTTTCTTTCGCGATCGGCAGGCTCTGACCACTGTCCCGTCCGTTCATTGTTCGGGACATTTATTTGGGACAACTGTCCCAAACTACAAGTATCCTTGATTGGCCATGAGCAGGCAATTGGACTCGGTGCGGGAAAGTTGTTCTCGAACTTATGGATCGGCGTGTATACTAGGAGCGGAATCGATTTTGGCGGAGTTTTCCACAAACGGCACGACAAATGGGACTATTCGAAAAGCTATTTGGCAAGAGCGTTGTCAAGAATCGGGCAGATATCGAGCTGCGATTTGAACGCATCCGTTCGGCTGTCTCTGGGACGATGAGCAATTTTTTCGTCGCCAAAGATCGATTGAACAACAACGAAATTGTTGGGGTGAAACTCTGCGATATTGACAAAGTAGAGTTCTTTGAAAATCGGTTCAAAGGCCTGCGAAAACCATCCGAGGGGCAAATTGCGGTGGAGATGATTCATCCCAACATCGCCAAAACACTAGAGTACGGAATTTCCACCAAAGGCCAACCGTATTTGGTCATGGAGTTTGTGGACGGACCGGGTTTGCAAGTCCTCATCCAAGAGCGGGAAGAAGAAAAGCTTCGTGGTCGGCGATTGGACATGATTGTGCAGATGGCCGAAGCGCTCAACTATGTCCACCATCGCGATTTTATTCACCGCGACATTTGCCCTCGAAACTTTATGTGTTCAAGCGACCTCAAGACGGTCAAGCTAATCGACTTCGGTCTGACGCTCCCTGCCAAGAAGGAGTTTATGGTGCCTGGCAATCGAACAGGTACGCCGCTCTATATGGCAACGGAAATTGTTCGGCGAAGAGCGACGGATAAACGGGTCGATATATTTTCTTTTGGTGTGACCTGCTATCACTTGATCACGTTAGAGCTACCGTGGCAAATTTCTGATACGTCCGGTCGAGCGGCCTTGCATCACGACACTTCGCCCCCGCAAGAGATCCTGGAGCTGCGGCCCGATCTCGATAAGTCGCTGGCGAGCGCTGTCATGTCGGCCATCAAGCCGAACCCAGACGATCGCACGCCAGACATGGATACATTCTTGAGACAGATTAGGAACGTTAAGCAATCCCCGTAGCAGCGTCTCTCCGAGACGCTGATTTTTGCGAGTCTCGGAGAGACTCGCCTACGTGTTTTGCCCACTTACTTGTGCAGAGCTGCTTAGTAACCTTTCGCTCCAAAAAAGTACGCCTCATTGACGCACCTTTTGCGGAGCAAAAGGCGACAATGTTCTGCACCTCGCGAATAAGCTCACGGCCACTCTTTGGTCGGCTACGCAACTTCAAACCGATGGACGAATCGCGATCACGCTCAAATCATCTGGTTTGCATGGCTGGTCTTTAATGCCGAGCATTCGCTGATAGGCGAGCTCGGTTACCGTTGACAGTGAGTGTGCCAGTTTGCCTTTACGCATTCCGTCGACAACTTCATCGATGCTCAAATTGTCAAACAAACCGTCGCTGGCGATCACGACAGTATCGCGTTGTGAAAGGGTAATCGCGGGGCCGATTTCAATCCGCATCCGAGCATCCCCAACCACATTGGAAACGATGTGCCGGTCCTGATGATGCATGGCGTCGTCGGCTGCGAGCATCCCCGACTCCACCGCGAAGCCGACCGGTGAATGGCTCACCGACTGGTACCGCACACGTCCGCGATTGCCCGTAACCAAGATCATCGAATCGCCGACATGATACGGACGAATCGTTCCGCGGTGGTACTCTACTACGGCGATGGTGCAGGCAGCCCCAATCTTGAGTTCTTGAACCGCGATGTTCGCTTGCTCGATCCCGTCGAGAATGGCGATTCGCAATCGGTCTGTGCCGCTTTCATTGCGTTCAATCGATTCCGAGAGCACTTGCAGAGCGATACTGGACGCTTGCTCGCCTCCTCGCATCCCACCGCATCCATCGGCAACGGCAAACACCACTGTCTCTTCGTCGACCCTAATGATGCCAACTGCATCCTCGTTGTGGGACTCTTTGAATGGACTGCGTCTTGAGAAAGCACAGCACTCCCAGAGGGCGTCCTTTTGGAAAAGAACGTCGCTTTTTTCTTCACGTAGCAAAAATTGGTGGGGTGATACTGTGGACATGAATACAAAGGTTCGCCAATTGGCCCATTAAAGCAACCGTACTTTTGAGTGTTACTCAAAAATGACACGCAAATTATGGGTCACTCAATCCTCAATCAAACACTCAGCCCCCCCGAAGGCGGGCATTCCTCCTCAGAAAGTATATCGATAGCGTCAACTTTGACGGTCTGCTCGACGCCGAGACGTTGTGATTCCGATTCAATTCCATCGCTAACAAAGAGTTTTGGTAGTCTAAGAGGAATATTCCGATTAGTTCGGTTCTGCTAAGCATTGCGATCATTCGGATCCGATGCACAGATGAGGTCACCATTTACATCCACCTAAAGAGACATTGGATACGAGCATGGCCCCGAAGCTCATGGAAGTTAGTGCAAAGAGTCTTGGACTTGGAATTGGACGTCGCGAATGGATGGCTGCGAGCGTTGCCGCAGCTGCTTCATTGGTTTGGTCGACTGTGCCGACTTGGGCAAAGCCGACGGACAAATCCGAGACTTTAGCCACGGGAATATTTCGCATTCGGGCCGTGTTAGAGATCAACGGCGAAATTCGGCTGAAGAGTCAAACGAACGATGCGACGAGCAAGAGCGGCAAGATGATTGCAGCGAAAACGGCGCCCATCAAAGCGGAATCGACGGTCGACTTCGACGAGCAGTTTGAGACGTCCAACCGTTTAACCGATTGCCGTTCCTACCAATACTATCATGAATCCGGTTCGGAGATTCAAATCGACCGGCACATCACCAAAACAAAACTGCGGGATCAATGCCGAGACGTTTTGAGGGTGGGAACAGAGCAAGGGATCGTGGCAGCCAGTCCGAACAGTCCGCTCTTTGCCGCCGAAAGAGACTTGATCGAAGGTCCAATCAACACGATGTTCCTGGATCAGCTCTTGACCGAGAAAGAGGTCAACATTGCAGACAAGTGGTCGATCGATTCCAACACAGCTTGTCGTTTGCTAAATCTGGACGCAATCCAAAGTGGCAAATTGGTGATGTGCTTGGTCGGTGTAGAACAGGACAAGGCACAACTGGAATTAGAGGGGACACTCTCTGCATCGGTACGGCAGGTTCCGACGACATTGAAGATCGAAGGCAAAGCGCAGTTGGATCGCAAGGGAGGGTTTATTTCCTGGTTCGCAGTCCATATCACGGAGACTCGCGAGATCAGTGAAGCGGAGCCAGGTTTTCAAATAGCCGCACAGCTGAGAATCCTTCGTTCGCCGATCGAAGCAATCACGACAGGTGAAACATTGACGACCATGTCGGATCGCTTGGGACCTATTGAGTCGGCCAGTTTGTTCCAGTTCCAATCAGACCTTGGTTACTATCGATTCGTTGCCGATCGAAAATGGTCGACGTATCGAGACAGCGGTGAGGAAGCGACCGTGCGATTTGTGGTCAACAATCGAGTGATCACTCAGTGCAACATCACCAACATGATCGACTACGAGCCAGGACGCCAATTGAGTTTGGACGGCTTTCAAGCCGACGTCAAGAACTCGATCGGCAAAGCTCTAACCGAAGTCGTAGAGGCATCGGAGCGATTGTCCAGCAGCAAGCTGAGACTGCTTCGCGTGGTTTCACGCGGTGGCATCCAAGGGGTCAACATCCAATGGATTCACTATCACATTTCGAATGATGATGGACGTCGCGTCGTCCTCGCGTTCACATTGAACGAAGCAAATTTAGACACGTTTGGAGCCGAGGACTCGCAAATCGCCGATTCGTTCGAGTTGGTTAACTGGCCGAGCAAGCTCGACGCCAACGCGCTAGAGTCCGCGAGCAAAGAGGCCGCCGCCGTAGATGGAAAGAAATCACTTATTTCGCAACCCAAGGTGAACCCGAGCGAGCCACCGAGCGTTTCCGGTCGTCCTAAGATGTCGCGATAGTGCCGCAAATAATGACGCGAGAAAAGCAACTGACTTTCGGCAGCTATGGCCATATGCTCAATCGTCGTCAAGCGATCTCGCCAGACGGGCAATGGGCCGTTTACGACACTCGCAACGACGACACGCATATCCCCAGGACCGATTCGATCGAGATGGTGCATCTCGATTCGGGCGAGATCGTCCAACTTTACCGGACGCCGACCAGTTCGCTCGACGGCCCTGGAGTCGGCGCGGCAGCATTCCATCCGATGGAAGATCGCGTTGTCTTTATCCATGGATTGGAATCTTGTTCAAACCAGAATCCGTATTCTGCGGCTCGACGCTTTGGGGCTTTAGTTCGAGTCGACGCGCCAGGGGTTTATCTTCATGCCGAAGCCCGCGTGAAACACAACGACGACGGCAACCGATCGCGGGTGGACGGAGCCCTGAGCGGTGGTACCCACGCTCACTCATGGAGTCACGATGGCTGGCTCAGTTTCACCTACAACGATGCATGGCTTGAGCGAACGGCACGTACCGACAATCGAATTCGAGACTTGCGAACCGTCGGCTTCATGAGTCCAGGACGTGTTGCTATCGACAACCCAGACGGCGAGTCGTTCAGCGGCTCGATGAAAGCGTTTCTTGCCGCCAGGGTTTGTGATCATGCGCAAAACGGAAGCGATCAAATCGAGCAAGCCCTCGAGGAGTGCTGGATCGGTAGGAATGGCTATCTAGACGAAAAAGGCGTTCGAATTCCCAAGTCGCTCGCCTTTCAAGGGGCGGTTCGCAATGACACTGGTGAAATAGTTCACGAAATCTTTGTTTGCGAAATTCCCCGTGATGAATCCTGGAGCGATGGCACTGCTTCGTTGACGTTGGTCAAACCAAGCGAATTGTTGGAGCCAGCAGTGGGTTGCGTCCAGCGACGATTGACTCGTTCCTTGTCTCGGAAATTCCCGGGTGTGCAGGGGGTTCGCAATTGGCTCGTCGCGTCGGCAGATGGCCAGTACATCTATGCCCCGATGCGAGATAATAAGGGAATCTCGCAGGTGCATCGCGTCGCAACGGTGGGTGGGAACATCGATCAGATCACCGATTGGGAACACTCGCTGGAAGGGCAAATTTCACTGAATTCACAGGGAACGGTTTGCGCTGTCATTTGCGATCAGCGCGTTTGTTTGACCCATCTTGTAACCGGCAAGCGTGTGTGGTTAACGGACAAGATGGAACACACACTCAGCGGTGCGGTGCATTTTGTTGGAGAACATCGAGTCGTCTTCAATCGATTTGTCGGCGACAAGTCTTCAGGGCATATGCAAGTGTTCGTTTGCGAATTGGAATGACCAAAAAGACTGCCAGTGTTTCGATTGAGCGAGCGAGGCTCCTGCGAAGTTTTGGAGCAACCAGCTCGGCAGAAGCCTCGCTCCACAGCTCCCAGGTGCCAGGCACGAATGGCACTGTCGAATTTCATAAGTCGTTCTATTCAAATGAGTTATCGTGTCGTTCGAGACGCGTTCTCAGTTGGTTTCTTGGCTTCAACATTTTCTTATACTGGTCTCGACGACGCTTCACGACGCGAGGTTCAAAACGACCGGGGCGATCGCCGACTATACACTGCCCAATTGCCAATAGCATTGCGCGGCAGTAATGCTCAAGCAGCACTCTTTTCTGGATCTGATAGGCTTCTTGCCAGCTGGCCAAC
>JBBRGW010000111.1:0-10211 GCA_038223525.1 Pirellulales bacterium | reverse complement strand
GAGATGAGAAATGAGCTATTCCGGCAGCGTCGGTCTCACAGAATTCGACACGACGCTCAAACGGGAATGCTTTGGACATTACTCCCCGACGTACGGCATCAAAGCCATAAAGCGAGCTCGCTTGACCGCTTGGCTCACAGCATGCTGACTTGCAGCCGAACAGCCAGACTTTCGACGGCTAACAATTCGACCATGACGATTCACAAGCTTCGTCAGTAGCTCGATATCCTTGTAGTCCACGTACATCGGACGCGGGCGCTTGCCTTCGACGAGTAGCGGATCTCGCTTTTTGATTTTGGTCCGCAGACGCGCCCTTTTTCGGGGAACTCTTTTTCCATTTGGGGGGCGACGTGAATTGAACATAGCCGGCAGGTTTAGTGAAAACGAAAGGAAATGAAAAAACGCAGCGCGTTTAAGGCCCCGTATCGTATCCGCTCGGCGTATCTCGTTCAATAGCCAATTGAAGTCCGTTTCTCTCGAGGGATCAGTTTATCCCCTACAACCTTCAAAACCCAAGACTCCGTTGGCTCGAGAGCGGTGGTCCGTGCCCAATCTGCACAGATTTCTGGCTGTCCACCCGATGATACGCAATACGCCGATGGGATCCGTTTTGTGAGGGGAATCTAGCTTGTCAGCCAACGGGCCGCAAATCTCTAAACTGCAACAGACATTTCGTGTCTTGGGCCTACGTTCAAATTTGGCAAGTGTGCAGGTTTTAAGCTTCGCGCTGGATAGCGAGTTTGAACAGGTTCGTTTGAGCGCTCTAAACACCTTGATTCAGCGAGGCGGTCCAGCAGACCTTGATGCTATATTGGAAAAAATTGACGCTTGGAAAGAAGCGGAATTGCCACTATTCGCGAACCAGATCCCGCTTTTGATGATTCCAATCGAAGCCGGGTTGGCCGACCGTGACCCTCTCAAGCGGCAAAGATCCCTTTGCGCGATCGCCAAATTGAAAATTGAGTCTTTGTTTCATCATCTTGTTTTTGCGGCAGAGACCCCCGACGAGCCACAACAAATGGTCGCTGCTGAGTTGCTAATCCATTTGGCTTCAAGCCTAGGGGATGTCGCGCGCCGCGGGAAAGGTCGCAGCAGCGCGACCATTCGGAACCAACTGCTCTCGGATCTTTGGCAATCAATGCTTCGATTCAATGACCACCGCATCACAGATGTCGTGGATGCATGGCTTTGCGCGACTAGCTGGGACGATAAGGCATTTAAAGAGCTCTTTACGCCTGCATGCGGGGAAACAATTCACAAAATTACCCTAAGACAAATTAAGTATTCGCATCGCCCACAAATCGTCGAGCTGGCGGCAGGTATTATCTGGAGCCATAGCCCAAGTCAGCAAGCGATGCAGGAGTTAGGGGCACGAGTAGACCCGGCAACTACATCGCAACTCGCTAATTTAGTAGATAGATTTGGTATCACCCCGTTGGCAACCAAAAATCTGCACACGCAGATTCCTATTTTGTGTTTGGAGCAAGTGGATTTCTCGCAAAACAACACTCCCATTCATCACCGCTGCAATTTGCTAACATTGCTATCGGCCTCGTGCTCGTCGCCGGACAAAATCTTGCTAGCAATTACCCAAATGCTTGAAGAGCAAGATAGAGAAGCGGACCTTTGCTGTGCCGCTGCGATTCGCAATCTTCGTTGCCTAAACCCAGAAATCGTGGTGATGGTACTCAGCGATTGCTTTGAAGTACCCGGCATGGAGGCGTACGAACCACCCCCTTGGAAAGCAAGTTTGAGAACGGCCCTCGAAAGACTCTTAGACCTTTACCCGCAACAGATGCCGATTGTCCAAAGCAGCATCGAGTTTATCTTCTCGGACTTTCGTTGCGAAGAACTCATCCGTCACCTAGAGGACTGGCCCGATTCTCATCTCAATGCCTATGCCAAGATTGTTCGAATTGCTGAAGTGGGATACGTCGATTTCATTCAAAGAGATGCGAGATCCCAATCCGCTGTCAAGCGAAGCAAAGCGATTCATGCGATGCGATTTTTAGGGATGGAAAACGGACTAAAGGAGCTCGCGATCGAGGCAGTATCGGACAAAAATCCGAAAGTTCGCACCGAGGCGATCTTCGCGATTGCGGCGACATACAATCGACTTGAATCGATCGAGATTCTAAGGCCACTCATGCAAGATGATGATCAAGCAGTGATCTCAGCCGCCAATTTCGCAATCTCTCGATTGATGGGTTAACTATTTATGCAATCAGTTCTTTCGCTTAGCTTGGCCGAAATCTATCGAATCGAAGGGTACGATCGGCTCCTATTTAAATGGTGGTGGATTGGCCTACCGATCATCGCCCTAATGATCCTGCTCGCTTGCTGGCGACTGACCGTCCAAACAGTCCTGTGGTGGCAAAAACCAAGATCGAACCACAATGGACTCTTTCGGCAACTTGCGCGTATCCATGGGCTCTCCCATCACGAACGGTCTCTGATCGCTAGGATAAAACCGACGCTTCCTAGAGGCGCTCCGCTGGCTGTTCTTTTCGCAGACCCATCGATCTGGGCTTGGAAACAACTCATTGACCCTCAAATTATTGAGCCCAGAGTCTTTGAACAGCTGGAAAAATTGTACCTCAAGATCTTCGGGTTTCCCCGTGATCAAGCGGGAACTTGATGGTATAAACTCTGGGATTCGCCTTGTTTGCAATTGAATCTTCAGGAGTGTTTTCCGTGTCCGAAATCGATAATAAGCTGGCTCAGCTAGGCTTGTCCCTCCCACCCGCACCGAAACCTGTTGGCCTCTACAAACCAATGCTCATGGTCGGAAACCTAGCGTATCTTTCAGGTCACGGACCACTCCAATCCGACGGCAAACTTATTCTCGGACGCCTCGGTGCCGATATGAGCCTCGAACAAGGGCAGATTGCAGCAAGGCAAACCGGACTAGCAATGCTTGCTACCCTGAAAGCAGGATTGGGCTCACTCGATAGGATCGTTCGAGTCGTCAAGGTCCTTGGACTGGTTCGCTGTACCGACGACTTTGGACAAACCCCCGCCGTCATCAACGGATGTAGCCAACTTTTCGTCGATTTGTGGGGAGATGATCTCGGCATCGGCGTTCGCAGTGCTCTGGGCACCAACGCACTCCCCGGCGGCATGTCTGTCGAAGTCGAAGCCATCTTCGAGATCAAGTCTTAGTTATGACAGAACGCCAAACACTCTCATTCATCTCAAAGTCACTTGAACGCGCAGGGCTTCACCCCAAGACCAAGTACGGACAGAACTTCCTCGTCGACCTCAACTTGCTGGACATCCTCGTTAAAGGGGCGGATATCCAAAAAACCGACGTGATCCTCGAGGTCGGAACAGGGATGGGATCTTTGAGCAAACTCATGTCGCCATTGGCAGGCGCAGTCGTTACCGTCGAAATCGATCGCGATCTGCAAGCGCTGGCAGCCAAAGAACTTCGTGGAATGAACAATATTACCATGCTCTCCTGCGATGCACTTCGCAACAAGAACAACATGCGCGACGAAGTGCTCACGGCCGTTCGCGAAAAATTAGCTTCGATCCCAGGATCCACCTTCAAGCTCGTTGCAAATCTTCCTTACAACGTCGCAACACCCATTATCAGCAACTTGCTCACCGTCGATCCGTTTCCGGAACGCATGGTGGTAACCATCCAAAAAGAACTAGCCCAACGTATCGTCGCGGAACCTAGCTGCAAAGACTACAGCGCTCTCACGATTTGGATGCAAAGCCTGTGCGATTGCGAAATTCTACGCATTTTGCCTCCAAGCGTTTTCTGGCCAAGTCCAAAAGTAGACTCTGCGATTATTCGGGTAACCCCTAACCCAGCCAAACGAAGTCGCATTGTCGATCTGGAGTACTACCATACCCATCTTCGAGCTCTCTTCTTTCATCGCCGCAAATTCCTGCGAAGCCAATTGTTCACCGCCACCCAAGACGACCTCACCAAGCCCCAAATTGACGAGATCTTGGAACGATTGAAACTCGCTCATAACCTTCGCGCAGAACAACTCAACGTAGACCAGATCATCGAATTGCTGGAGGCCGCTCGAACGATGACATTGGCCAACCCAGTCGAACATAAAGCTTAAGGAAGAAATCGACAGATGTTCACCGGCCTTGTGGAATCGACAGTACCTCTTGTCGACGCGATTACCGAGGGACCAGGCAAGCGCATGGGGTTCCATTTAGGCGCCCTTTGTGAAGGGGTCCGGATCGGTGATAGCATCGCGTTGAACGGTTGCTGCCTCACCGTCGTCGCTATCAATGCGTCCACGTGCTGGTTTGAGTTGGGCGCTGAGACACTTTCACGCACAAGCCTCGGCAGACTTGAGATCTCTCATCTCGCGAACTGCGAACGTTCGCTCAAAGTCGGCGATCGAATGGGTGGGCATTACGTTTCTGGCCATATAGACGGCCAAGCGATACTCGACCGTCGAGTCGAGGAAGGGGAGTGGTCCTATTTCTATTTCACTGCGCCCCTGCATCTTCTCAGGCAAATGGCTTCCAAAGGATCGATCACCATCGACGGTGTCAGCCTGACCCTAGTCGACGCAAACGACCAGTTCTTTAGCGTCGCCCTCATTCCTCATACCCTTGCCAACACGACTTTGGGTAACCTCCGAGTAGGGGACCAAGTGAACATCGAAACAGACATCCTAGCAAAGTACGTACACCGTGCACTGGGTCACTCTCCGGAAGAGTGACCTACGGCGGGTCGCACCTGCCGGGTGCGACTTTGGAGCTAGATCCATTTCTTCATTGATAAAAACGCTTCAGAACGGTGCCTTTTCAGTGGGGCCCAAAAACCTTTTCTTCTAGCGCATCTATTTGTTCCGCCAAATGCTCGATCGATCCATCGTTGAAAATTACGTCTGTCGCATGCTTTCGCTTTTCCTCCAGGCTCATCTGCGAGGCCTCGCGATCTATCCATTGCAGTCTGGTCCAGCCTCGCTCCATCGCCCTTTTTTGTCGCAGCCCATCCTGTGCTTCCACCATCAGTACTCGGTCGCAATACGGCAGCCAACCACCCTCGATCAAAAGCGGCGCGTCAAGAATGATCCATTTCTTCTCCGTGTTTCGCTTACGCAGCTCCAGTTCCGACTTCGCCGTCTGTCGAATACGCGGATGCACAATCGACTCGAGCCTCTTTCGCATACCCGTTTTGTCGTCGGCATCCCCAAACACCATCGCTCCCAACACAGCCCGATCGATGATTCGCTTACCACCGGACTCATCCCTCCGAAGTATTTGCTCCCCAAAAATCGCGACCAAGCTGTCGATCACATCTGGTTCCAATAGAACGCGATGCGCGATCGCATCGGCAGAGATGATCGTACCGTTTCTTTCACCCAACAACCGAGTCACTTCGCTCTTGCCGCTGGCGATGCCGCCAACAATGCCAATTACAATCGGTTGTCGATCGTCGCTATCCGTAGTCATAGTAGTTCGCAAGCAGCCCAACTGCTTCCATGCTTGACGTCCACTTTCAACGGCACGCTTAGCGGCATCACCGTCGTCATGACTTTGCGAACAACCTCGGCCAGTGGGTGCATATAGTCATCTCGCACTTCAAAAATCAACTCGTCATGGATCTGCAGGAGCATCCTAGCTGGCCAATCCAGTGCTTTCATTTCTCGCTGCAAAGAAATCATCGCCAACTTAATCATGTCCGCAGCGGAACCCTGGATGACGGTGTTGATGGCCATGCGTTCTGGCTCAAGCAATTGCTTCTTTTTTTGGTCCGGCAATGCCACGTAGTCTCGAATGCCGCGCAAGAAGCGTTTGCGCCCCGACATGGTCGCAATGTAGCCATTTCGCCTGCAATCCATCAGCGTTGACGAAATGAAATCTCTCACCCCAGGATACTTTGCAAAATACGCGTCAATAAATTCGCTCGCTTCGGTTCTCGATATCCCTAACGCTTTAGCCAACCCAAATGGACTTTGCCCATAGATTATGCCGAAGCTCACTGCTTTAGCACTACGCCTCATGTCGCTATCGACCTCGCTGGGATCGACGCCATTGACCTGCGCTGCGACGCTTGTGTGGATGTCGAGGTCGTTCTGAAACGCTTGATGCAATGAGACGTCGCCGCAAAAATGAGCCAAAACCCGCAACTCGATCTGCGAGTAATCGGCTGTCATCAGCGACCAACCCGCTTCGCGAGGCAAGAAGGCCGACCGAATCGATCGCCCCTCGGCCGTGCGCACAGGAATGTTTTGAAGATTGGGTTCGACACTGCTCAATCGGCCCGTCGCAGCGATGTCCTGTCGAAACGATGTATGAAGCCGCCCCGTCCTAGGACTAATCAATCGCGGTAGTGAATCGACATAGGTATTGATAAGCTTGGTCAGCTGACGATATTCGACAATCTTTGCGGGCAAAGGATGCTCAGAGGCCAATTCGTCGAGGACTTCCGCATCGGTGCTTGGTCCCGTTTTCGTTTTTTTGACAACTCTCAATTGGAACTTCTCGAACAGGATTTGAGCTAACTGCTTCGGGCTATCCGGATTGAACTCTTCGCCTGCCAACTCCATGATTTCAGAGCGAAGCGTATCGGCCTTGACTTGGAACTCCCCACCCAATTGCTCAAGCCTCAATCGATCGATCCGAATCCCTTCAAATTCCAAATCAGCTAATACACCCATCAGCGGGATCTCGAGATTCTCCATCAAAGCGATCAACTTTTCATCTCTTAAACGTTCTTGCATCGGCCCGACCAAGCGAAAGGGGACGTCTACGTCTTCGCATGCATATGCCGCAATCTCTCGCACAGGGACTTGATCCATCGTAATTTGCGTTTTGCCTGAACCAATCAAAGAAACCGTCGTGATTTTCGTCTGCCCAAGCCACCGCTTGGCGATATCATCCAGGTCATGATTGCGTCCGCCCGCGTCCAGCAAATAGTCGGCCACCATCGTGTCAAAACCAATATTCGCGATCGGCAACTCGTGCGATCTCAACACAATCGCATCGTACTTGATGTTTTGCCCGACAAATACTTTGCTCCCATCCGCAAGCAGCGGCGCGAGTTGGCTTCGGACATAGTCGAGCTCTAGCAACCTCGTCCCCTCAGGCCCCTGCACTGGGATATACGCAGCTTGCCCCACTGCCCAGGACATACTGATACCAACGAGCTCCGCATCTCGAGCTCGCGTCGATGTCGTTTCCGTATCGATCGCAATGATCTTGACCTCGGCAAGTTTGGCAACGAGTCGTTGCAACAACTCCGGCTCATCGATCAACTGATAGCCCTCCGTCGGTAGTTTCAATTCGACTGCGGGTTCGATGGTGCCCAGCAAAGACACGAACGATTCGGATAGTTTTCGGAAACCAAGTTCACGAAACAGTTCCATCGCGTCATTGCGATCAAAAGTACCCGGGCGCATTTGCGACCAAGCGAGATCGATGGGACATTCTCGGCTAAGCCGCACCAAGTCGCGGCTCAGCATGGCGAGCTCTCGATTATTTTTCAAGTTCTCTTTACGCTTTGCCCCTGCTACAAGCTCGATTTTATCGTATACCTCGTCGAGCGAATTGAACTGCTCGAGTAGCTGCTGAGCCGCTTTGGGACCAATCATGGGAACACCGGGCACATTGTCGACAGAGTCACCTACCAACGACTGGAAGTCGACAACTTGGTCAGGACGTATACCCCAGACATTTCGAAGTTCCAGTTCACCAAACACCTCGCTCTTGCGAACATTCAACATCTGCACGCGGTCAGTGATCAACTGCCTACAATCCTTGTCGCTGGTTACCAAAAGGACCCGAGCGCCATGCTGTTCCGCTTGGAATGCCAAAGTAGCCATGATGTCATCCGCTTCAAAACCCGGCGCGGAAATCTTCGGTATCGCGAGAGTGTCCAAGCATCGATGAATGATCGGAATCTGTTCGCGAAGAGCATCCGGCATCGATTCGCGATTGGCTTTGTACTGATCGTAGAGGTCGTTGCGAAAGGTCTTGTCCGAAACATCAAAGGTACAGACCAGAAAATCAGGTTTCCACTGCTCCAGCAAGTTGGCAATATCGCGAAGAAACCCGTGCGCGGCTCCTACTTCCACACCTTGCGGACTGGTCATCGCGGGCAAAGCATGAAACACTTGATAGATCAGGGAATGGGAATCAACAAGGACGACCAAGTCACCTTCGGTCGGAAACGGTGGCTTGGTTCGGACCGGTTGAGATGCTGCTTCGCCTTCAGAATTCTCATTCCCAGTCGCGATGGCCAACGTTTTGACCGCTGACGCTTCCTCTGGAAACATGGAATCAAAACCGATCAACATCGGTTGATTCTTGGCAGCCCGCTTAGCCATTCGAAATCCGTTCTGAGTACCGAGAAACACAACAGTGATAGTAAAAATCCCGTGCCGAAACAACTGCGGCGCAACTTGCAGTATACGACAGATCAGACAGATCAGACAGATCAGACAGATCAGACAGATCAGACAAACGTAGGCCGTACGGTCGCACGGTCGCATCTGCCAAGCCTGCGTGTTGCGACAAAAATGTTCAACCGCCCGAGGCCGTCAAGCCTCCCCCCAAGCCGTGGGCGCTCCGTTTACTCGGCCCCAAATTGAAGCGAATACAAGTCCGCATTCTGCATCGCTACTCGAAGACGAATCGGTTTGTTCTGAAGCTTAGAAAGAGAGGATTGCCATTCGACCCTTTGCTCGATCTGATCGCCAACGAGCGGCACGCAATCGGCCATCGAAAATCCAGCAATCGGCTTGCCCGTATCGTCCTGCACCTCGAAACGTACGTTTCCTCCAAGGGCGGCGGCGTAATTCACTTTCAGTTGACTCCCCTCGAACGTCAACGGTTTTGTCACAAACTCGCCCGCCGTTTCTCCTGCATTAACCGAGACAAATCCGTCGGTTCGATAAGCGAATCGTCGGACTCTGCTTCCCGGGCCTGTGTAATACGCCTCGGTCGCATAGACAGACAACTCACGATCCTTCCCTGGCAACTGCAAAAGACCATTGGCCATGTAGTTGCTTCGATTGCCGTCTCGGTCCTTGGGCGCCATAATCGATATCAACTCTGTATTCCATCGCTTGAAGCTCAGCCCGTCGCGACTGCTCATGAATACCGGCTCTACTTGTTCATTCTTGGGCTGAAACCGAGTCGGGAATCCGATTAGCGTATGCGAGGATCGGAAATAGGGTTGAATCGCGTTGGTGTAGAGGTGCTCATTCGGCGCCTCGCCATAGGCTAGATATCGCGGATCATTCCAATTCAAAAAATCCGAAGAGACCGACATCATGATGTCGCGAACTCCATCGCGAAACTTTCGATGATAAGCGATGTATCGCTTCTGCGTCGGATGCCAAAACGCAAGGTTTTGCGAGTCGAAGTCCCCCTTTGTAATCACTAGCTTCTCCTGCATCAACGACCAGTTCAAGCCGTCAGCAGATTTGTAAGCCTTGAGCCCTTTTGCATCCCCACCCAAGGCCTTGTATTTTGCGTCTAGGGAACAGTCGGGATTAGCATCGAGAAACGGAGTAAAATTGTGTGTTCCTTCGCCCGCTAAAACAATGTTGTTTTCTTTCGAACCCTGGGTGTCTACCAAGCCTAATTTGGGCTTAATCCAATCGATGCCGTTGAGACTTTCGGCATAGCATGTGAACTCAGCATGCGCCGGCTTCTTTGTCTTCTCGTCGAAATGAGAGCCGCGGTAGTACATACGAAAACGATCGCCATCTGCAAGAATCGTGAAGTAGGCCGATGTGTTGCCCTCCCACGGCGAATCGCAAACGATTGCAACTTCCCTGGCTGCAGGCGTATGGAGTTTCAACGAAGTTCCGTGATGTTGATCGACAAGGAAATCGTCGACGAACAGCTCGCGACGTGACCCGATGTCGAGTCGGCGATCGAAAGTGAATGGATTGTTCGGATCTTCTGTAACGGTCACAAGGACGGGTGGATTTAGCCTAACTTGATCCGTTTGCACTCGCCATAGATTGGGAGCACGCCAGGCTTTTTCAACCTCCCAAACGTGTCCATCGGCATGCAAATAGAGGACTGGTTTGGTCCATTCGTTGCAACTTTCGACCAACTGATCGAAGAAAATTTCGTGAGACTTGGCCGGGTTCGCTTGTGCCAACAACACTGCTGCCCGGACGTCCGCTTTGTGACGAGCAAATTGTTCAGTAACCCAATCGGCGTCTTGCTTCAGTCGCGTATCCCACTCCGCTTTGTCGTGCACTCTGCCG
>JBBRGW010000110.1:0-10217 GCA_038223525.1 Pirellulales bacterium | reverse complement strand
TGAAGCTGCACGAAGAATGCAGTGCACAAACAATTTGAAGCAACTGTCCCTAGGTGCCTTGAACTACGAAAGCGCTCACAAGCGATTTCCGTATCGTCAAGGTGGCTCCGATGGACCGGCTTTGAACAACAAGGGACGACGAAGCGGATTCATCGCTGTCCTTCCCTACTTAGAAGGAAACAATCAGTTTTCTCAAATTGAATCTGGAAACCCTGTCGCTGGCGGACCTGGAGGCGGTGTTGCTCCTCCTGGTGGACCAGAAGGCTGGAACAACAATTACTTCTGGCGAGTCTCTCCCGGCTTCATGAAGTGCCCATCGGATCCATCTGCAGGCCTTGGCGGCGGATTGAACTCGTACTCGATGAGTATGGGTGACTCGATCGGTCGTTGGCAGTGGGATTTGAACAACAACGAAAACAATCGTGGTGTGTTCTCCAAGAACAAGAATGTTCCAATTGGAGCATTGTCAGACGGTACAAGCAACACGTTGGCTTACAGCGAACGACTCATCGCGACCGCTAATTATCCTAGCAATTCGGGAAATACGGGTACTATTGCTAAGTCTGTTCAGCACAAGGGGACGATTGCAGTTTCGCCAAATCTGTTCAACAATCCTGGCCAATGCAGGTTGGTTTCGGACGGAACCTATTTGTTGGCAGGTGTGACTCACCAAGGTAACGGCGGTAAGTTCTGGCACGACGGCCACCCGACTTACGTTGCTTTCAACACAGTACTTCCACCAAATGCACCTTCGTGTACCCACGTTATTTCCTGGGGTGACGGGGATCCAGCAATTCTTCCACCAACAAGCAATCACACCGGTGGTGTAAATGCTTCGCGTTGCGACGGTTCGGTTGGCTTTATCAGCCAAAGCATCGACACTGGCAACTTGGCTGCACCATCGACCATTGCTGACGGCGGTGGCGGACAAAGCCCGTACGGCGTTTGGGGTGCTCTAGGATCCAAGTCCGGCGGTGAAGTATCAGCGGGCATTGACAATTAGTTGTCGGGATGTTCGTTTGTAGTATTACGAGAGCGAGGCCGGTTGGCCTCGCTCTTTCTTTAGGTGTAACCTTATCTACTTTATTATTTTTGATCTGGAGATTAATCATGTCGGTCCGTCTTTTGGGTTCACTCTTCTCTCTTGCAGCTTTGGGCTTTGTAGCGGGCTGCTCCTCCAACAGCAATCCTCCAACGATACCAGTGTCAGGGATTGTGACCTTGGATGGAAAACCAGTGAGCGGTGCAATGGTAAAGTTCGAGCCGTCCGAAGGGAGCCAAGTCGCGTCGGGAACCTCGGATGCAAACGGCAAATATGTACTTGGCACATTCGCGGGAGGCGATGGCGCGATGAAAGGAAAGTACGGAGTATCGGTCACCAAGATTCAGACCGAAGCAGGTACAAGCTCGTATGAGCTTTCCGCTCAAACGCCAGCCCCAGAAGTAAAGTCTGATGGAAAAGACCAGAAGCTCGACGACATGTATGCTGCGTATGGTAATGCGTACAAGGGAACACCCAAGGACGCTGGAAAAGGCAAGCAACCAGCGGCCAAGAATGAACTCCCCAAAAAGTACGAGCAAGCCAGCACATCTGGGTTGTCGTTCGAAGTCACTGAAAAGTGTCCTCCAATCAATCTGGAATTGAAGAGCAAATAGTTCGTTGCACCAGCCGTCCGGGCCTGAACCGCAAGCGCTAGCTTCGGGCCTGACTGAACTGTACTGGCTTCGGGCCTGAACCGCAAGCGCTAGCTTCGGGCCTGAACCGCACTTCGGACTGTACGTCGGGCCTGAACTGTTGGGGTAGTTTGCGAAGCTGCAGCCCGCGGCTAGCGCCGACGGTTCATACGAGTTGAAAGACCCTCGAAGCTTCGGGCTCGAACTACAGGGTCTTCGATAGATCCTACCGGCCTTTCTCCTATCGTGAGGAGGAGAAGGGGAGTTAGGTCGATCAGGGCCTCGCGCAGCAATCGTATTTTTTCGACTCGCATTCAAGCATTCATTCAATGCAAGCCATAACTCATCGCGATTCGTGCCAAAAGCTTTATCTATCTTCTCAGGATGCTTCTCCGTTTGCAAAAATTGCGTTGGTTTGTCTTGCGTTTGGCTGTGGCGCAAAACCCGTTCCTCAACTCGACGGACCAAATGAACCGGTTAAGCAGGAGCTATCCGCAAAAGCGCCTCCGCAGGTTGAATCACAACCGCAACCGCCTGAGCTAAGTATCGCCCCGAAGGAGAGTGGGGCCGCGGGAGCGCTTCCCGAACTCGATGACAGTCCAAGCTTGATTGCACAAGACATCTCCGACCTAAAAGAGATGGCGACCAAGATCGTCGATGGCATGGCAATTCAGTTTCCGAATGATCCGGATGCTATGGAGGCCAAAGCTAGGTACTATCGCATGATTGGCAAGTTGGACGTTGCAAAAGCCTGTTGGGTTCATGCGATTGAGCAAGTCCCCAACTACGGCTACGCACATCAAGGGCTCGGAAGCATTGCCCTCCGCAACTCCGATTACGCTGGGGCGGTCGATTCTCTCAAGGAAGCGGTCAAATTCATGCCAGGGGATGTGACCGCAGTGCACGAGCTTTCCGATGCGCTGATGAAAAAAGGGGATTCGCCCGAAGCGATCCAAGTGCTGGAAGCACAGATCGCGATCAAGCCCAAGTCGGGCGATACGCTGCAACTGCTGGGGCAAGCGAGGCTCGCCAATCGAGACTATGAAGGAGCAAGCGATGCGTTTCAAAAATCCCTAGAACTCGCGCCTGACAATCACCTTTCGCAACAAGGTTTAGGAGCGGCTTTGGTTCGACTTGGAAAACGAGAGGAGGCAAAGAAATGGCTAATTCAGCAGAAGTCTGCACGCAGTACGAGCAATATGGACTCAAGTGTAGCGCAAGCCGCTGAGAGGGCGGACATCGCAGCTAGGCTAACCTACGCAGCGCAGGTTTATCTTAAACATGAGAAACCAGATCTAGCCCTTGAAGTATTGAGAGTAGCAGCCGCAAACGAACCGCGCGATGAGGAGTCGAGGCGATTGATGGTCAAGCTCTATCAGCAAGTAAACAAACCAAACCAGGCGATTGAGATTGCCAAACAACTTGCCGAGATATCACCGAACAATCTTGGGTACAGGATGACCATCGGCACGATCAGCCTACGCCAAAAGGATTGGGCCACGGCGCAGGAGTCTTTTGCATTTGTGGTGGAAACAATGCCGAGTCGACCTGAGGGATATGCCGCGATGGTCGAGTTGTCGATTGTCTCAGGAAAAAATATGGAGAAGGCGATCGAGCTTGCAAAAACGGTAACCGAGTTAAGAGGGACCGCAGCGGATTTCGCAACGTATGGCCAAACCCTTGCGATGAACGGCAAGCTCCCAGACGCAATTGCGGCTATGAAGATCGCCTCCATGAAAGATCCCGAAAGTCAGAACTTTAAAAGCATCCTGGAACAACTTATGAAATCGCAGGGGACTCGATGAGCCGTTTATGGTTTGTGTTGATGAGTTCGATGTTGCTCACGCAAGCGTTAGCCCAAACTAAATCCGCAACACCAATCGACATTCGGTTCGAAGAGATTACTTCTAAGACGGGGATCGATTTTTTGCATACCGATGGTGGTTCGGGCAAACACTATATCATCGAAACCATTTGCTCTGGTCTCGCGATCTTTGACTACGATGGCGATGGTTTGATGGATATCTACTTTCTAAATGGTGCCTACCACGAAGGAAAGAAACCAGATAGTCATCCAACGAATAGACTTTATCGGAACATGGGAGACTGGCGGTTTGTGGATGTGACCGAATTGGCGGGAGTTGGCGACGCGAGCCATAGCCTTGGTGCGACCGTCGGAGATTTTGATAACGATGGGGATGAGGATTTGTACGTGAGCAACTATGGCCCGAAAGTCTTCTATCGAAACAATGGCGACGGCACCTTCACCACAGTCGAAGACGCGCCTGGCACAGTCGAAGACGCGCCTGGCAAAGCAGCGAATCGTGTTGGTGCGGGAGTTGCTTTTTTGGATATCGATGCGGACGGAGATCTCGATCTCTATGTTGCGAACTACATCAAGTTCAGTTACGACAAAGATGTCAACCGACTCATCTTTGGAATCCCAGCAGCCCCAGGACCAAAAGACTACGAGCCCGATAACCATCAGTTGTTTCGCAACAACGGTGATGGCTCCTTTACGGATATCTCGATGGAGTCGGGGATAGGGCTCTCGCCCGGCGCCGGCATGGGGATAGTTTCGTTGGATTTCGATCGGGATGGAGACACGGATCTCTTCGTCTGCAATGACTCGGCCGAAAACTTCCTGTGGGAGAACGACGGAACGGGGAAGTTTACTGAGATTGCATTGATCGCAGGTGTGGCTTACGACTATGCAGGCTTGCGGCAGGCCAGCATGGGAGCCGACTGTGCGGACATCGACCATGATGGATTTCTGGATATAGTTTCGACGAATTTTCAGGATGAGATCCCGAACGTATACCATAACTCCGAAGGCAAGTTCTTCGACGATCTAGGAGTCGCCTATGGGCTGGGGGTCGCGACTCGCAGCGTTACCTGGGGCGTTGCTCTGTCCGACTTTGATAACGATTCGTTCGTCGATCTTTTTCTTGCTAGTGGCCATCTGATCGATACGGTTGGGTTGCTGGATAACACCGTTCAATTTGCGACACGCAACTTTTTGCTACGCAACATCGACGGCAAGCGATTCATGGATGTTTCAGCTACTGCGGGCAGCGGACTCAAAATCGAAAAGGCTAGCCGAGCTCTCGGATGCGAGGACTTGGACCAAGATGGCGATCTCGACATCGTCATACTCAATCTAAATTCGACCCCGGACATTTTGCGTAACGATACAGCGGCGAAAGATAATCATTGGGTCGAATTGCGTTTGATCGGACTAAGTTGCAATCGAGATGCGGTCGGTTCGCAAGTGAAGATACAAACGAAGAAAGGATTGCAGATCCAAGAAGTCCATCGCGGTAGAGGCTATCAGAGTCACTACGGAAACGATCTGCATTTTGGGTTGGGCAACGCAGAGGAAATCGATTTCATAGAGGTACACTGGCATGGAGCAGCCAAGGAGGTTTATCGAAATGTTTCAATAGATCGGAAGTCGACTTTGATCCAGGGGACGTCGCCTAAATTGCGCGACAATTGAGCGGCTACGCCAGCCGCCGCTAGCGTAGGATGGAATCATTGTCCCGTCCCAGGATTCGTTCGCGACAATGGTCCCAAACTACATCTGATTTTGGGGCGACCGCTGCTAGCCGCCGCGCGGATCACAACCCGAACCACTAACGATAGAAAAATTCACCCCTACGAAATAGAAAAACAAATGAAATAATGCTTGGTGTTGCCGGAATAGCTGGCTGAACGGGGCACTTCGAGACTTTATTCTCCGGAAACTTGCGATTCCTGAGTCTAACCGCTCCGCGCCGGACGTTTCCGATGATACTGTAGTGATTGCAAGTCCGAGTGCCGAAAGGCTCTTCGGTGCTCATTTCGAATCGACCGACAGTCGAAGGAGACTACTGGAATGTTGAAATACATTGGGGTCCGCAGAAACTGCATCACCAATTTGAATTCGATCCCTATCGCGTGCCAAAAGCAGAAGGTTCGCGAAGCCACGGTCACATTGGCGATCGCCAAACGATGGGCGCATCAGCATTCCGTTGGCAAGTGTGGCTCAAACGGACGACGCGTATTGTCAGCCATGAATAGAAGCATGGGGTCGCACTTTCAGTAAGGTGACCGTAGGGTCGCACCCGGCAGATGCGACCTTCTAGAACTCTCCAGTATCCTTTGCCAAGCTATTGTTGATCTCGGTCAGAGGATAGAGCTTGCCTTGATTGCAACCAGGGCAACTCTTAGCGGCTTGCGACCAAGTTCGCGGGCTCTTTACGTTGCTCTTCCAAAATGGCCAGGTTCGACATTGGACAGGTCTTGCTTCGTAAACCGAGCAAGCCTTTGTATTGGGGTCCAAAAAGATACAGTCCCCGTCGGAGTACTCGACCAAGCTCCGCTGGGTACCAACTTGGCGAGTGAATTTGCTCTCAAATTCTTCCAGACGATCCGCCATTTCCATTTTGGAAGCCAACGTTAGCACTTCTTCTGGCGTGACCCATACATATCCTTCCTCAGGTCCGCTGCAGCAGTCTCCACATTGGGTGCACTCAAATGCGAGGCCACTGGCATACCAGGGTTTCTCTTCCAAAGGCCGACGTTCGTTTTTCATCTAGATTAGTGTAGTTTGTCGAAAGGGCTCAACCAAGCCCTAGCGTTCTCGCCGTAGGACGGGACCATTGTCCCGTCCTTTGAATCGTTCCGGATCATTGTCACGTCCGTTGACTGTTCCAGACAATGGTCCCGTTATCCGCTTGGTCTACTAGCCCATTGGGAATACACTGCTTATTATGAGGCCAAGACTGAGACTATGGGGTAAGAAACGAGGCGGGCGAATGTCCGGCTGGTGGTTCGTAGGATCGCTCGGAGAAGCCCTATTCTTCGCCGCCTTTTTTCTTATTGGCGTGATGTGTTTCACAACATTGGTGGGCTGGCAGTTCATTTCCCCAACGACTCAAGTGGTTCCCATCGGTTACGGTTTTTGGCTGCTAATCTCGGTGACAGCCTCGTTCATTGTCATGGGCGCCGTCGGGTTTTGGTACCGTGTTTTAAAGGTAGCGACTAGCGATGAACACCGAGAAGTGATTGCCAAACACGGCTTGGTCTCTCGACCCAATAAACCGCACAGTAAAAATCAATTACCCCCCATGGTGCCGATGCTGTCTCCCTTTACCGATAGCCCGGGTGCAAAGCTAGCGTATCGATTGCCGGGCGAATGGCCCGGAACTGGTGCCTTGATATCCATTGGTTTGTTCGCGATGGCTTGGAACGCCATGATTGCAGTTTTTGCGGTATTCGCTGTCGTCGGATTCTTAAAGGGACAGATTCAGATACGGTTGTTGATGCTACTAATTCCTGGGGTCTACATTGGACTGCGGGCAGGCCAGTTGTTCATCAAGTCCTACATCAAGGAGATCGGGATCGGTTCTACAACGGTTGAAATCGAGGACCTTCCGCTCGTTCCCGGAAAAACGTACAAGCTGCTTCTTGTTCAGTACGGTCGACTGGTGATTAAGAAACTATCAATTAGACTAGTGTGCGAAGAGGAAAGTACATATCATTTCGGCACTGACGTCAGGACCGAACGAGAAATCGTGCGGTCCCAAAACATCTTGGAGCAAGGTCGTTGTAGAATCGATTGGGGACGACCACTAGAGCTTGAATGCTCCGTCACCATTCCTCCCGATGCCATGCACTCGTTTCAAAGCCTGCATAATGCGATTCACTGGAAAATTATTATCGAAGGAGAGGCGAATCGATGGCCATCGTACTCCCGAAGTTTTCCCGTAGTCGTGTACCCACACGCCCGCAGCAGTCCATTGAGTCTGCCGTCATGATTCGATTGCTCGGCCTACAACCGACCTACATGCCGCAGGATATTCTAGAATTTGAATATCGTATCGCCAACATTCAGAAGAATTCCATATCGGCAGTCGAGGTGTCCGTCGTGTGGCTCACCGAGGGCAAAGGCACCGAAGATCTGGGAGTCCATTTCTTTCAGAGGCTAACAGGAAATTCGATTTCTGCTTCCGATTGGTCCGTTCCTCAGCAGGTTCAAGTGCCATTACCAGACTCGCCGTTGTCCTACGAAGGGCGATTGCTAAAGATCTCTTGGTGTGTTCGTGTTCGATTCTATTTGAACGACGGAACAGAACTCGTCGCCCAACAGCCGTTCTATCTCGGGACGATCACCCGCGAAGTTTAATGGCTGAGGATTTTAGTTCAGGTAGAAAGCCCTTAGGCACAAGCATCGTCGGGTTTCTCTGAACGTATTGTCACCTGCGGTGGGCTCATCGCTACCTAAGATGAGTCGATTGAAAATGTGGGTAGATTACGTGGAGAGAGTCCCAATACCGCGCTACTTTCGTCGAACTAGCAGCAATTGACCTTAGGCGATCGGCAGAATGAAAAGTACCGTAGGATGGGACCAATGTCCCGTCCGTTGATTCGTTCGGGACAATGGTCCCAAACTACGACTGGTATAACACAGCCTGCCGCTCGCCTTACAGCCCGATTTCCAACAGCATCAGCTCATTCAGGGTTCAAAATGCGAACACGCGTAAATCCATTGTTTCTACTTGGTATCGTTTTTTGGACTGGCTCGCTAACGGGCCAAGACACCCTATTCTTTGAAAACGTTTCGGTCTTCGACGGTCAACGAAAAATCGATCCAACCAATGTGCTTGTGGAGGCGGGCAAGATTAAGGCGATTGGAACGGAGGTCCGCCCAACGGAACAAGCTCGCAAGATCGATGGAAAGGGCAAAACACTGCTGCCTGGCATGATCGATTCGCACACGCATGTTTGGATGGAGTCGCAACTTAAGCAAGCTGCTGTTTTTGGCGTGACGACAGAACTGGACATGATGTCGATTCCAGAGAACGTTGCAGTGTTCCGAAAGCAGCAGTTGGACGGCAAAGCAAACGATCGAGCCGACGTGTTTTCGGCAGGTGCGGCCGTTACCGTGGCAGGCGGTCATGGCACACAGTTTGGTTTCGCGGTGCCGACCGTTGACGGTGCGGCAAACGCAGCTCAGTTCGTCAATGAACGCATTCGCGAAGGCTCTGACTACATCAAGCTCATTCTGGAAGATGGGAGCGCCTATGGACGCAAAATCCCGACCCTGGATCGCGAAACCTTCTCGATCGCAATTCGAACCGCTCATGAAAAACACAAGCTCGCAGTCGCGCATGTTAGCACACAGGCCAACGCGAGTTTAGCTCTAGAAAATGATATCGACGGACTCGTTCATCTATTTTCCGATCAAAATGTTGCACCGGAGTGGATCGCACTAGCTAAGACCAAAAAGGTATTCGTCGTACCAACCGCCAGCGTCATCTCGAACACAACGGGCGCAAATCTGTCGAAGATGATTCTCGAAGATGAGTTTTTGAAACCACTCATCAGCCAGGAGTGCATCGCAAATCTGACTCGCACTTTCCCGACAGGTCCGGGTCCAGAACCTGGCTGGAAGACGCTTAAGGAAAACATTGGCAAGCTCAATCAAGCAGGTATTTCTATTCTTGCCGGAACAGACGCGGCAAACCCAGGCACAGATCACGGTGTCAGTATGCATCAGGAGCTCCGAATGCTGGTGTCTGCTGGTTTGACGAACTCGCAGGCTCTCGCGGCGGCTACTTCAAATCCAGCTAAGCATTTCAAGTTAGCAGACCGAGGTCAAATCGCGCCAGGATTTCGCGCCGATATGATCCTGGTAGAGGGCGATCCGACAAAAGATGTTGCAAATGTTGCTCGCATTGTTGGAGTCTGGAAAGGAGGCTTCCCAATCGATCGCAAGGCGCGTATCGAATCCGTGAACGCCGAACAAATGGCTGCGAAGAGCTCGCCCAAGGCAAGTGCTAACAAGCTGATCAGCAACTTCGAAGGCGATAAAGTGGCGGCCGACTTTGGAGCCGGCTGGGCATCGAGCACAGACACCATCATGGGTGGCACATCGACCACTCAGTTGGCGATAGGTGCTGGCGGCGCAGATGGATCCAAAGCTTGCATGGAAGTATCTGGCAAAGTGCGCACGCAACAACCCGCGTTTGCTGGAGCCATGTTTACGCCAGGCGCAGCGGAAATGCAGTCCGCCGACTTGAGCGCCTACCGCAAGATATCCTTCTGGATCAAAGGAGCAGGAGACGATGTTCAAGTCATGTTGTTCACCCAAAAGCGTGGCTTCCAACCGTCGATACAATCCATCAAGGCCGGTAAAGTATGGAAACGATTTGAATTCAAATTTGCCGACTTCGATGGTTCTGATGGCTCCGATATTTTGGGCTTTTGGTTGGGTAAGAGCGAGGCCGGCGAATTCAAATTCTGGATCGATCAAGTTCAACTTGAACTTTAAGTTCCAAGCCCGGGGGGCAAGCCGTCATCATTACCCACATCTTAGGACCAGACGAAAATCAAACTCGCAATGGATTCGATCGAAAGCCTTGCGATTTCTCCCCCTCGCCCCGTTTTAGCGTCCTAGGGGAGAGCAACGCTGTGAAGCATTTTTTCCTGTGTTTTCGCTACCGCTGGGTTCATCCCAGCGGGGCGCTAATTGGCAGCTACCGCATGGGCTAGGCTCT
>JBBRGW010000109.1:0-10299 GCA_038223525.1 Pirellulales bacterium | reverse complement strand
CAGGAATCGGAATTTGTGATCGATCTCGGCTTGGCAACTCCTATTCTTTTCATTTCATTTCCCACTCGATGAACCAGACAGAAAGTTACTCGTCCACTGATATATAGGTTACTTGCTGTAGGAGTCAAATTGATTCCCTGGTGTGATTGCAACGATTGCAACGATTGCAACAAAGAATTGCTAGTTCCGGTGCACCCGTTAAGATCCGCTCTGGGGCTTTAGTACCACACCGATTTTTTTGTACCTAGAATCCCCTAAAGTCAGAAGCTTTCCCATTTGCTCCCACGAAAAGTGGTGTGTCCACTATTTGCTTCTTATTCAAAGCATCGAGGCTTTGACAACGGATTCAAAAAGGGACCAAAAATCATCGCCGATCAAGACAGATTAAAGGGGACGATGCCTGGGCTGTGCGACAAATCGCAGTTAAAATTTTGTTTTGATGCGAGTTTTATTCCGCGTTGAGCATGGCGGTCAAACGTTTCCTAGGATCAACCGAATCGCTTCACTCAGCAAAAATTAGTGTTCGATTAGCGAAGATTAGTGTTCCAACGGTTTGATACTGCCAACATCCAATTCCGCTTTAGACAGGAAAGAAACACTCCGCATCGGAAGTTCGAATTCAAGGCTCTACTGGTAAACCTCTTCGGCCATTCCATATCCAAGTTCGCTGGAAACCTCGAAAGTAGTCCCATCAGATCAAAGCCCCGTTGCTTCAGCCTCATAAGTCCCTATAGACATTGGCTTTGAACGCTAATCTTCGCTAATCGAACACTAATTTAACACTATCCTAAACGGAATGAGTACCGGCAGACGAATACGAAAATCCTTCTAAACAAGCTACGCATTTAAGGTAGTCTTTAGGCAGCCGTTCGCTTTACTATCTTTCGGCGCTCACGTTGCTTTCAAGCATTTTTTTGACAGCAGCGTCTAAGTTTAGTCGGTGCACTCGAGCAACCTGCAGTTTGCCACTTCGATCAAACTGATACAAGCTAGGCCAATTTGGAACATGGAACTTCGTTGCAAGGACATCATTCTGGTCTCGAATGTTCTGACATGGTTTGGGCTTGCGCTTTAGGTACTCCTCCAGTTGCTCGGCGTCCTGGCTCGGGATCCACCGAGATCTTCCTCCGCACGGAACACAGCAAATCGAAGAAACATTCGTTCGATCACTTGCGGTACAATCACGTTTTGATAAAGCAATCTGCTCAACGGCGATTGCCTCCAATTGCAGACAACACCGCGTAATGGTCAGTTCACAGGAATTTACTTATGTCTTCGATGATAGAACGATTCAGACAGTTCGAATTTGCGAAATCAAGAACCAAGACCAACGCATATGGATCTGTTTGGTTCGAATGGCTCACTGAAAAACCAAGGAAGAAAAATTGATGAAGTCAATCAAGGTTTTTTGCCTGCTGTTCGGGTTTTCTTTGGCGTCGCTAACTACGAGCCTGCAGGCCCAGATCGGACTAGACGCATTTCCAAAGCTTGACAGCAAGTCCGATTGGCCATGGTGGCGAGGCCCAAGTCGAGACGGTCATGCGGTCTCACAAGATGCACCTACCTCCCTTTCCGAATCGAAGAACCTCGTTTGGTCTGCTCCGATCCCAGGTCGCGGACATAGCTCGCCGATTGTCGTTGGCGACCGAGTCTACTTGATTACTGCCGATGAGACGAAACAGGTTCACTCGGTCCTTGCTTTTAGCCGAACGGATGGATCGCTCGTTTGGAATCGCGAGCTCAATCGAGGAGCCTTCCCAAAGAAGAATCATCCGAAGAACACCGAAGCATCCCCAACGCTAGCGTGCGATGGCCAGAATCTGTTTGTATCGCTGTTTCATCATCAGGCGATTTCAGCCATGTCTTTGACCTTGGCTGGCGAGAAAGTGTGGGAGAAGAAGATTGGAGCTTACAATCCAACTCGATTCGAGTACGGCTACGCATCTTCCCCAATCTTGTACGGGGACTACGTGATTTTCACCTACGAGTATGACGGTCCATCTGCGTTGGTGGCGTTGAGCCGTAAAGACGGCAGTGAAGCCTGGCGCACCGATCGAAAAGAATCGATTACATTCTCATCACCGGTCGTCGCGAATCATGAGGGCAAAGACTATCTGTTGATCAGCGGCGGGGATTCAGTCGCCGCATACGACCCCATGAATGGCAAACAGCGATGGATAACACCTGGTACCACAATGGCAACATGCGGAACCATGGTTTGGGACTCGGGAGTTGTCTATGCGAGCGGCGGATACCCAAAAGCCGAAACGATCGCGTTAGACATCGCAACGGGAGAGTCCCTTTGGAAAAACAATCAGAAAGCCTACGAGCAATCGATGGTAGCCGCGGATGGTCACCTCTATTCGTTGACAGATAGCGGGGTCGTTTATTGTTGGGATGGCAAGTCCGGAAAAGAAAAATGGAAGCAACGGCTAGCCGGTCCAGTTAGCGCATCTGGAGTTCTTGTAAATGGCAAGATTTATTGGGCCAATGAAGCTGGCCAACTTTGGGTCTTTGAAGCAGACCCATCCAAGTATGTAGAAATTTCCAAGAACCAAATTGGTGACGAAGCATTTGCGAGCCCAGCCATCTGTGGCGGCCAGGTCTTTTTACGAATCGCAAAAACCGAAGGCAACGAACGGAAGGAATTTCTAATGTGCTTTAGCGTTAAAAAATAAACTTGGCCAAACATCCGCACCATCAACCGTGGACGATCACTCCCTCTCGATCGATCAAAATCGTGGTTGGAAGGCTAAGAATTCCATAGATACTGGGCGTGCCGACTCGAAGTAACTGGTCTCCTTCGCCCTCTTTCTTCCCGCTTAACAAAGCGTTCGCTCTCCATCGGCCCCGTGCCGGTGGAAGCATGACTGCCAAGCTACATGCCGACACCAGACTAGCTACTCCGTGGAGTAAGGTGGCACGTAGTTGTAGCCATCCAGTCTTCGGTCCACCGGCACGGGGCCGGATGGAGCCGTTAGGTAATCTTTGGCATTCGCCAGGATAAGGCTAGGCTATTAAAAATTCGGAATTGCCACTGGTTTTGGATTGCGCAGCTTTTGTTCCGTGAAAGACCCCGGCGGCCTCGTGCCGCCTGGTGAACGAGGTTCGTAGGCTAGAAAAAAGACCGACCGTTTCGACGACCCCCGTGACCTCGCGTCACGGGTGAATCAGGTTCATTAGCTAACGAACCTTGCGTTCCAGTCGGACCAGCCGACTGGGGACGCGAGAAGTGGGAAGAGCGATTCTAGCCGCTAACCTTTTGCACCAGTTGGACAAGCCAACTGGGGCAAGACAAAATTTCAGGAACAAAACGAAACGGCTAAATGTGGTGTCAATACAGAATTTTTAACAGGCCAGGATAAGGCTCCGTTCTCTTCTTTTCGAACCTGTGAAAACATATATGCCTTCGGCTTATCATCTTCATTGCCACCCATGAATTAGTTCGCCCCAAGGTCTTGATCGAACCTCGCATGCGGCACAACTAACTCTTTGTCGATACCAAGCTGCTCCGCTACCAACACTTGTAGTGCATTCCAGATATCCTTTGGATTGCGAGCGGAGTATCGAGTTGTCAATTTGCTGAAGTTTAGAGCTACGAGATTCGTGACAAGACCGCGAATCGTCCCGCATGTGGTTGAAGGATAGATCGCTAATGGTCGTGTCAAGTAAAACAACACTGCCGCGCTCGCGATGCAGCCGAGAAGGGAAATCGCAAGTCCGAAAAAAACGTTGTAATGGGCATATGCCCCAAAGCTACAAAACCCGATGAGGGAGACGATCATGCAGTTCAAAAGAGTAATCGCAGAAGACCTGTGTAGTCACATCAATCAGCTTGGAAGTTCATTCAGTCTTTGTCGTAGTTTGCGGAGCACGCGAGATCTCGCTTGATAGACGCTTGACAGTGATATCTGAAGTCGCAATGCCACGAATGGACGCGAATCGAATCGAAATTAGAACCGTTGCATTGGGGGGCCAGCGATCTCATGCAGCGATCTCATGGGGCCACCCATCCAAAAATCGCGGGGCAGCCAACTCGCAGTAAGTTCGTTCGATTTAGATTGCCCGGTCAGCGGTTGAGGAGAACCTATACCGAATGGCGAGGATCAAATGTCTTGCCACGAAACCAAGCGGCCAAACTTCGGCAATAGTCGTACCATCCAAGTCGGACCGGTCGACTCGCAATCAGGTATTGAAAATCGCTGGGATCCCGTTGCTGAACGCTCCTCGCTAACTCGGCCTGCGTCTGCCGCAATTGGCCGGTCAGCAATTCGTTCCAAGCCCCCTTGGCCGTCGTTTCGCTCGAGTCGACAGGCGAACCGAACCGGACGAAAATCTGAGGACGGCTTTCATTCCAATAACCATACTCAAACGCAACAGGCAAAAACTTGACGCCCGGTATCTTCGACGCCAAATGCGATAGCCCCGGCATCAGCGGCATCGAAAAATCTCGCACATCCGAAAACCGGCCCTCGGGCGTAATCCAAATCGAAACCTTCTTGGAGTTCAATATGGCCTTGGTCATTTTCAAAAACGCCGATGCTCCATCAAAACTTTCCATGCGAACGCCATAGAAGCCCAGCTTGGCCATGATCCGATACTTCTCCAAAGCCTCGGCATCGATGGGCGCATAAAAAGTTCGGTTCGGAAAATAAGCTTGTTGCAAGAGCATTGCAACGATAGGGTCCCACCAACTTGGATGATTGGCATAGATGATCATCGGTACATCCTCCGGGATCTCAACAGCCTTGAGCAACTTATCTTGAACCCCGAACGAAAGAAACTGCTTGGCCACCATTCGCTTGGTATACCAGCAGAAGCCGTCGACCAACCACTTCTTCGACTCCGGGAGCTGAACAACATCGTTTTGGCTCATTGCAATGGCTCCTTCGCCGCAGAGAAGTAATCGTGTATGTACGTCCGAGGATCATCCGTTTTGGAATACTCTACAAGCGCGTAAAGCTTCTTCTGGTCCCGCAAAAGCTTTGCGGCTCGATGTTCGCTGCTAGCCAGGGATGCTGGTAATGGACCGTCGACCTCGACATCGGCAAGTGCATTCTCGTCTTGAATCACTCCGTAGCGTTGCAACATCGCGAGCACCGTTTCAAGCCGTCGATCTCGCTTGTTCCGATCACACAGGCGCTCACGCAACCATTCCATACCAAACGCTCGCACCGATTCGGTATCATGCAATAGCAGATCGTAAGTCCGCTCATAAAAATCGGCATCCGGATTGCTCCAACGCATGAACTCGACCTGTGTGTTAAGATCGCGCTGGTCGTACAGAAGTATGCACTCCGAAGGCAAACCATCGCGACCGGATCGTCCGATCTCTTGATAGTACGATTCCATCGAACCGGGAATCTCAGCATGCAACACGAACCGAATGTCCTCTTTGTCGATCCCCATCCCAAAGGCGTTGGTCGCCAACACGAGCGGGCATCGATTTTTCATGAAGCCCTCTTGCACTCGACGCCGATCGTTTCTAGCAAGGTCGCCATGATAGCACACATGCTCAATACCTAGCTTGCCCAATCGATCGCTCACTTCTTCCAAGGTGCGAATCAATGTAAAGTAAACAATCCCGCTCGCGTTGCCCCAGCGTGCATGGACCTCTTGAATCGCTTCGATCTTTTCGTCCTGGCCCCACACTTCACGCACTTGCAAAGTCAAGTTCGGTCGCTCAATCCCCTCGTGAAAGAGCCGGCATTGCTCTAACGAGTCACCAAAAGAGTCGATTCCTAATTGTTTCAATATGTCCCGCTGCACGTCAGGAGTTGCCGTCGCCGTCAATGCTATCGTCGTTGGGTTGCCCAGCTCGCGGCGAAACTCGGCGACTCGCGTGTAGTCGGGGCGAAAGTCATGCCCCCACTCGCTAATGCAATGCGCTTCATCGACCGCCAGCAACCGAACCGTCCGCTTCCCCAATACGGCAACAAAATCCTCTTTGCGAAATCGCTCGGGAGTTACGTAGAGCAATGCATACTGCCCGTTGGCGATTTGCGTATAGCGACGATTTCGCTCGTCTCGATCCAGCGATGAGTTTATAAACGTCGCCTCGATCCCCTTTGCTTGCAACGCGTCTACTTGGTCTTTCATCAGAGCGATGAGCGGCGAGAGTACAAGCGTCAACGGCGGCGGCGCTTGTTGCTTCTGGCTTTCCTTGGAACTCGCATACTCCTGCGCATAGACCAACGCGGGAATCTGAAAACACAACGACTTGCCGCCGCCTGTTGGCATGATGATCAAACTATTGCCACCCGCCAACGTGCGATCGATAATCGCCAGTTGCGATGATCGGAAGCATTCGTAGCCGAATCTACGCTTGAGAATCGCGAGCAACTCGGTAGTTGTTCTCGACATGGAGACTGCCTAAGCCTCGATCTTCGAGCCGAGCAACTTGGCGAACTGCGAAATCCACGCGGGGTGAGCAGGCCAGGCAGGCGCCGAAACCAAATTGCCATCGGTATGCGCTGAATCGAATCCAGCCGATGGTTCTACATAAGTTCCGCCTGTTCCCGAAACCTCGTAGCGAACCGCAGGATAGCAACTGCAGTACCTGCCGGACAATACTCCAGCAGCGGCCAAGATCTGTGGACCGTGACAAATCGCGGCGATCGGTTTCTTAGTCAAAGCAAAGTGCCGAACAATATCGAGCAATCGCTCATTGAGGCGCAAGTACTCGGGAGCTCGTCCCCCTGGAATAACCAAAGCATCGTAACTGGCCGGATCGATTGCAGCAAAGTCCGCATTGATTCGAAATCGGTGCCCTGGCTTTTCGCTATACGTTTGATGGCCTTCGAAATCATGAATGGCGGTCATAACAAAGTCGCCGGGTTTCTTGTCAGGGCAAACTGCGTCGCACTGGTGACCGATCATCAAAAGCATTTGAAAGGGGACCATGACTTCATAATCTTCTACGAAGTCACCGACAAGAAACAGGATTCGTTTGGCGGACATGGTGTTGATTTCTTAACGATTGGAGTGACTGATGCTAAAGATTCGCTCTTTTTACCCCCATTTCACGAGCAAGTACACTGCTACTGCCCCTACCCACGGCGACGGAGGGCCAATTGCTTAAATTGCGCAGCGGAGGTCACGCTCCACACAACCATCATGTCAGATGTCCCGCAGTGATCTGGACGCTTCCCAGTCCGCCGCGCCCAAGGCTTTTGGGGCTTCGAGCGGTTAACTAATCATTTCGCTGAGGCGACCAAGTGAAGCGGTTATGCGTTAATTGGATTACAATACAGTCCCACGTTGTCTGCGGCCCTGGCCCCCCTACCGGTGAGATTGATGTTAGTCTTCCTTAAATTAGGTTTCTCGATTTCCTTTTTATTCGCCGTTCTGCTCAGTCAAATCGCAATCGCACAAAGTATCGATTTCGACCGCGATGTGCGACCCATCCTTTCCGAGCACTGCTTTACCTGCCATGGACCAGACGCAGGCAAACTCAAAGCAGGACTGCGGATGGACCGCAAGGAATCGGTCTACTCCCCTCTCGAATCCGGCGCAATACCCGTCGTGGCAGGCGACGTTGGCAAAAGCGAAATGATGCGACGAATCGGATCGCATGACCGGGACGAAGTCATGCCCCCACCGGAGGGCAAACCTCTTTCGCCGCCACAAATCCAAACGCTCAACCAATGGGTCACCCAAGGCGCACCCTGGGCAAACCACTGGTCCTTTGAAACGATCAAAACTCCCTCCATCCCAAAAGATAATCTGGCACCTGGCATTGTTGCCAATCCGATCGATGCTTTCGTCTTGACCAAACTTCGCTCCGAAGGGCTCACTCAGTCGCCGCGCGAAACAAAAGAGAAACTCATCCGCCGAGTCTCTCTCGATTTGACTGGCTTGCCACCCACCATCCAAGAAGTCCAAGACTTCCTCAACGATGCTTCGCCCAAGGCATTTGAAACCGTGATCGATCGACTGCTCAGCAGCCAACATTTTGGCGAACGACTTGCGATGCCTTGGCTAGATCTGGCTCGTTACGGGGATACTAGCGGGTACCACAACGACTCGCTTCGCGATATGTGGCTTTGGAGAGAGTGGGTGATCAATGCTTTTAATGCGAATATGCCGTTTGATCAATTCACTGTGGAACAAATTGCCGGCGACCTCATTCCCAATGCGAGCATTCAGCAGAAAGTCGCAAGCGGATTTCACCGCAACGTCATGACCAGTGACGAGGGTGGACTCATCGATGCCGAGTATCGGAACCTATACGTCGTCGATCGCGTCGCAACAACCGGCGTCACTTGGTTGGGGATGACTGTCGCTTGCGCTCAATGCCACGATCACAAGTACGACCCGATTACTCAAGCCGATTTCTATAACCTCTATGCCTTCTTTAACAACGTTCCAGAGAATGGCAAAGACGGCGTTCGCGATCGCAACCCAATGCCTTTCCTTCGCGTCGCATCGGCGCAAGAAGAACAAAAACTAAGCCAATACGAGAGCGATTTGAAAGACTCTCAAGGAAAGTTGACCGAACTCACGAACACTCTCGCAGAGAAGCAGTCGATTTGGGAAACGGAGTTTGTTGCCAAGTTCGCCGCAAGCGAGTCTCCCAAGGCATGGGCTCGATTTCCTTTAGACGAAAATGGAAATGGGCTCACCGCGGACGGCCAATCCATCGTAGCCGACCCACACGGCGAACTTCGTTTTGAAGAAGGCGCGGTCGGCAAGAGTTTTCAAACGAGGAGCAAAGCCTGGTTCGAGTACGGTGAACAGACCGCTTTTGAAAAAGATCAACCCTTTAGCGTCAGTTGCTTTCTTGCAGCGCAATCGCAAGGTGGTGCGCCGTTCGGAAAGATGGACGACAAAGATGGCGCACGCGGCTGGGATGTCGAGTTTCACGGTTTGAAGCCAAGCGTTCATTTGATCCATCGCTGGCCCGACGACGCGATCCATATTCAAGCAGACGAAGACTTTCCCGAAAAAACATTTACGCACCTTGCGATCACTTACGATGGCTCCGGAAAAGCAGATGGCCTCAAACTGTATGTCAACGGCTTACTGGCCAAATCAACGATCAAGAAAGATGCACTAGTCGGTACGATTCGCACAAACACTCCGTTTAGTATCGGACGACGTGGCGACGCAAGCACACCGTTTAGCGGACACATCGATGATCTATGTATCTACAACAGAGAACTCACTCCAATCGAACTGTCTGCAGTTGCGACGGCAGAATCTTACAAAATTGCTGTGATCCCAGCCGCCGATCGAACGAAGAAACAAAAGGAACAACTCGAAAAAGTTTTTACCCAGACCCAAGTCCCCGAGTTTTCTACCCTGCAAAAACGGGTTAACGACCAACGCAAGATCAAAGAGGACTACGAGCGTTCGCTCCCCAACACGATGGTCATGTCGGAATTGGAAAAGCCGCGTGAAACGTTTATCAAGGTGCGAGGCAACTACGACCAGGACGGAACCAAGGTCGAAGCGGCGGTGCCCGCATTCCTACCACAGGTCGCAAAGCGATCTGACGAGAAACCCCTTAATCGACTCGATCTTGCCAATTGGCTGGTTGCGCCCGAGCATCCATTGACCGCTCGAGTGACCGTCAATCGCTGGTGGAGCATGCTCTTTGGAACCGGAATCGTAAAGACTTTAAGCGATTTTGGCTCGCAGGGGGAACGCCCAACCCATCCTGAATTACTTGATTGGCTGGCTGCCGACCTGATGCAGGATTGGAACACCAAACGGGTCATCAAACAAATCGTCCTCAGCGCAACTTACCAACAAACCGCCCAAGTATCTTCAACGCTGCTCGCTCGCGATCAAGAGAACAGACTGCTGGCTAGAGGCCCGAGACAGCGGTTGGATGCCGAGTTGCTCCGGGACAACGCGCTGGCTATCGCAGGGATACTCAATCCCACCATTGGAGGCAAGAGTATCAAGCCATCGCAGCCCGAGGGAACTTGGGAGATCAATGAGATGAGCGGCTATAAATACGAAAAGTCAAAAGGGGCAGACCTTTATCGCAGAGGGCTATACGTCTACTGGCGGCGATCGACCGTTTATCCCTCGTTCGTGACATTGGATGCACCCACTCGCGAATTTTGCCTTTCGCAACGCGCCAAGACTAGCACCCCGCTCCAGTCGCTTGTTCTGATGAACGACCCTGTTTTTGTGGAAGCAGCCCGTGCACTTGCCCAACGCGTCCTCGCTGAACCTAATCTAGACAACGCCGCGCGAATGGAGTTGGCTTGGCGACTCTCACTGTCGAGAATCCCCAATGCAAACGAACGGGCGATCTTGAGCCGGATGTTTGAGCAACAGCAGAAT
>JBBRGW010000108.1:0-10355 GCA_038223525.1 Pirellulales bacterium | reverse complement strand
AGGCGGTTCGGACCTATAGAAAAGAAGAGCGTCAAGAAAAAGCATCGATCGCATTGGAGCAATCCGCAAAGCGTCGAGCACGAAGTCAACTTCGAAAGTCGATGAAAGGCTAGCCGCCGAGGAACCGCCCGCCGAAACCGGTAGGCGCCGGCCGACAAAAAATCCGCCAAAGTAAGCGTGTACGCTTACGCCTGAGGAAGGGCTACACACTTCGATCAAAGAACGAGTCGAGCATGCCAAATCCGAAGGTCGGATTGCTGACGGCCAGTATCTGATGTTAGTTGACTTCACAAGTCGCGTCGTGCGTGACGGCAAAGCGACAGTCTCGTCGGAAGTGGAGAACATCTTCACGAGGCTTGGTAGCAGTGCAGCGAACTGGCAGGCACGGTTGCTCAAGCTCAGTGGGGCGAGGAGGGGAGCTGCGGGAACACATGATTCGGTCGCTTCTAGCTGAGAACCTTTACGTCCGATGGGTCAAGCCAATCGGGGCGTACACAAAGCGAGACGGCCTTCTCAAGCCTCGGGTGGCGGATGACAGGGAATAGGCTTACCAAAGGCTCCCGCCGCTGCGCGGATTCAACGTGAATCGCAGACGATGGGCACATTCCGCACTGATCATGCCGACAAGCTGGCGTATTTTTTTGAGAGCATATTTCGTGGCCAGGCGAATCCTAAGCCTTTGCCTTCAAGCAACTCCGTTGGTACGACACCACCCAGGATATGAAACATAGGGCGATACAACGATTCCCAATCTTTGTTCCCAGCTGGGCAGTACTGTCGCCCATTCCCTTCGACTGCGGTGACCCCAGCGATTCTGGATGCGAGCGCTGCAGAAGTCAAAAAGGAAGCACCTACACAGGTTAGATCCTGAACGTAGATCTTCATGCCATAATGTTTTGCGGCTGCAGAGAAAAGCAGTGAATCGCTGATGCCCTTGCATGCTTTGATTGCAATCCCGGAATAGCCTTGCTGCTTGGCGAATACCAAAGCGTCTAAGTCGGTCAATGATTCGTCGATAACCACCGGTTTGAGCCTGCTGACTCGGTGCATCGTGACTTCTTTTCTCGCACGCAAATCGCGTTGCATCGGTTGTTCGATGTAGTGCAGTTTTTGCGTCGAGTCCTTTGACAATCGGTCCAAGCGTTCGAGGAAGTCGATCACATAATCTTCGTTCTCGCAGGCTTCGTTGAAATCGATCGAATAGGACCAATTGCGAGTGGGTGCGCAACGCATTGCAATCCGATCGATTTCAAAAACTCGCCCTACGTCCGCATCGAGATCTTGACCGGTGATCTTCACCTTCAAGTGCGATAGCTGTTGTTTGTTGATCCACTCCTCGAGCGTTTCAGGAAGGCCGTCCCCGACTTTCCGATTCAAATCCGCAGCAGATAACGGATCTAGCGAACCAACCAGGTGATATAGATTCAATGTCGAACTGGGCTTCGCCAACACCGATTCACTGAAGTGCTTACCGACGAATTCTTCTCCCAACCAAGGGGACAAGTCGGAGCCAAGATACTCGGGGGTTAGCAAGTTGAAACAATTCGCATTGTTTAGACGACCAAAGGCATCATGCAAAGCGATATCGGTACTCGACATGGCCAACGCAATCGCCAAATCCGGAATCGGCTCCGTCAACTTCATCGCAGCCGCCAAATCGATTGCCTGCTGTTTCGCAATCGATTTTAGTTGCGTCGCCAAAACGATCGGGTGACAAGCCGCATCCAAGGTCGTCGCGGCTAACGCAATCTTTTCAGCCAACCCGATCACGATCCGTAAGACTTGCTCCGGAGTCAGCACTTTGCTCGGCCAAGCCCATGCGGTGCCCATGGTCATTTCGCCCATCCCAAACGCTGTTTTCTTTTTCGATTTGTCCTCAATTGTTAGCGCTGTCCGAAAGACCGTTACGTCCTTTACAATGCGTCCGCCAAACTTTAACGGTGAACGGTAGATAAAGGGGAATTTTTCAAATTCAACTTCGGCAACGGAGATCTTGGTATTTTTCGACATGTTAAGACAGGTAAGACAAACAATTTAAAGAGAGTGATAGTTCCGTGGATAGCATACGGCCCGGGAATACCGTTTCGAAACCCCTAATACAAGGAAATTCCGGGCTGGACGCGATTCCGGCAAAAACGTACAAGTCGAAGCTGGGTACCTGTTTTGCCGTATCAGCCCAGTTAACCATACTATGTCCAACGCATCCGATCAGCGAATTCGGCACGTAGCTATCGTGCTCCAAAGCTTAGATGCCAACACATCTAGGGGCTTATTGGCACAACTGCCGCCAGAACAAAGCAGACGAGTTCGTCAAGCTATGGTCCAGATGGGAACCATAACCCCAAAGGAACGCGAGGCTGCTTTCCAATCGATGCAGGGGTTACTTAAAGCGGCAAACATCCGAACTTCCTCAGATCGGCCTGCTTCGCGAGAACCGATGTCCCCCGCGGCAGCTTTGCTGGCCTCTCAAAGAGTCGCCCATGGAGATCAAGTCGAGTTTAGCCCCGAAGCGATTTATCCGGACCCTCACAAAACCGAGGATTATTACGCGAACTCAATTTCCTCCTCGACTCGCAATGACGGACAATGGCACCATTTGCCTGCGGAAGCACTGGCCGAGATTCTCCAAGGGGAACGTCCTATCGTGATCGCGACCGTGATCAACCAAGTATCGGTGGAAAGGGCAACCGCGATCTCCCAAGCCCTGCCCCTGCATGTAGCCGCAGCCACCTTGGCCGCGCTCCCCCATTTGCACTTAACCGACGAAGCCGTCCTGCAAGACATTCAATCCGAATTGGAACGCAAAATCGGACAGTACCAAGCCCCCAAACGAGCGAATGCGGAGGGACTTGCCAAACTTCAAGCGATCGTGGCCAATATGCCTGCTTCTCAGAAAAGCAATTGGACCAACGCCATCGCGCAATCCAATCCCGTGCTCGCGACGAAGCTAGGCTGGGACATACCAAGCTTCATCCCATCCTACAACGCGGCCAACCCGCTCAACACCAATCCAACTCCGACGGCTACTGGGTTGCCATCGTCGTTGCCATCGTCCAATTTCGGTTCGAGCGAGGCAACTCGCTTTCCGATGTCCACCCAACTCCCGAGCCACTCGCATCCGATAGCTGACAGCAACCGAGTGGACGATCGCCAATCCGCTGAAGAAGATATCTTCGATGAGTCCATGATTATTCCTTTCGTTTCGAAGTCCACCTCATCTACCAAAGTGGACGGTGTTGATAAACAACACTATGTTGCACCGAAGTCAGAAAACGAAAGCCTGCATCGGAATACGCTCGAGGATATGCTCCACTTTTCGGACCGCGATTTTGTGGCGGTGCTGCATGCCTGCCAACCACACACCGTTCTCTTATTGTTGAGTGTCGCTGCCAAACCATTTTTGGCTAGAGTGGAACGGCTCATGCCAGCCAAAGACGTCAAACGGCTACGCGAACGACTAAAGAACTTAGGACCGATTCAGCTTCGAGATATCGATGCGGCCCAAGCGAAGGTCGCTGAAACCGCTTTGAAGATGCTCGCCAGTGGAGCGATCGCTGCAACCGCAAGCGTCTCCTTTACCGCCGCAGCCTAATTGACTTGAAGATCACTACGATGGCCAACGTTCTAAAATCCAAGTCGTTTCTACCCGGAACCAATACGGCACAGGCCGAGGTTTTCAACTGGGAAGACGTTGCAACCCGCGCCAAGCTCTACCTCGAAAAAGTTCGCGAGCAAGCGCAACAAATCATCCAAGATAGCCAATTCGAATGCGATCGCCTTCAATCGAAAGCCAAAGAGGAAGGGACGCGTCAAGGTGAAAACCAGGTCGAACGACTGGCTCAACAAATGGCCAGCCAAATCGCGGAATCGCGAGTCACCGACGCAGCCAAAAGCGTCAAAGCCCTCTGCGAGGATCTCGAGGCTGCAACGCAACTGTGGCTGAGGCAATGGCAACACGAAACGATCACGCTCGCCATCGGCATATCAGAAAAGATACTGGCTAGGCAAATTGAATCCGACCCCAGCATTTTGATCTCATGGATCGAAGACTCCGTTCGCTTGATCCAAGGGCAACGCCAGATCACGATTCGCATTCACCCCGAAGACGCTCAAAGGCTATCCGCGGCCTTACCCGAACTCATCGAAGAAATATCTCCATCCGTTGAACTGCAAGTCGTAGAAGATGTTGCGGTCGGCAAGTTCGGCGTCATCCTGCAAACACCGGACACCACCATCGATCGATCGCTTCAAACGCAATTAAAACGATTGGTAGAAGAACTTCGATGACCGCACCAAAGGCAGATCGAATCCAAGATCTACTTGACTCCTTTCCCAATATTCCACGCAGCAAGCATTGGAATCATTGCTTGCAACGCATCGTGCCGTTTGGAATCAATGGACGCGTTCGCAGCATTCGCGGTACAACGGTCGTCGTGGATGGATTGCCCGTGCCGGTCGGTGCTCTCGTTCGAATCCTTCGTCGCAATCAAGAGCCAGTCCAAGCAGAGGTGATCGGATTCGACTCGGGACGAACGATCCTCGCTCCTTTGGATAACTTTGACGGCGTCGGGCAAGGGGACACGGTCGAGCTGTTCCAAACGTATCGCTCCGTCAACGTTTGCCCGGAGTTGATCGGTCGCGTTCTCGATGCGACAGGGACCCCAATGGACGATGGACCCGACCTCCCCTTTGGAATCAAAATGCCTTGCGATGCAGCCCCAGTGCCGGCCTTGAGTCGCCCGCCTATCGACAAGATTTTGCCGACCCAAGTTCGTGCCATCGATGACTTCTTGACCATCGGATTTGGTCAACGGGTCGGGATCTTTGCAGGTTCCGGTGTTGGCAAGAGCACGCTGCTCGGCATGCTGGCACGCGGCACACAAACCGATTGCGTCGTCATCGCCTTGATCGGCGAGCGGGGACGAGAAGTCCGCGAGTTTCTCGATCGGGACCTCGGCGAAGAGGGTCGCAAAAAATGTGTGACCGTCGTCGCCACCAGCGACCAGCCTGCACCCAAACGAATCCTGGCAGCCAAGACCGCAACGGCGATCGCGGAGTCGCTACGCGATCAAGGCAAGAATGTGCTGTTGCTGATGGACTCGGTCACCCGGTTTGCAATGGCCCAACGCGAAATCGGCTTGGCCGCCGGCGAAGTCCCAACCACGCGAGGGTATCCACCGAGTGTCTTCGCAATGCTTCCGCAACTCGTCGAACGCACAGGCATCAATCAAAAAGGGAGCATCACCGCCCTCTATACAGTCCTCGTCGAAGGGGACGATGCGAACGAACCCATCAGCGACGCCCTCCGAGGCTTGCTCGACGGCCATATTCATCTCTCGCGCAGCATCGCCGCCCGCGGACGTTTCCCAGCCATTGATGTGCTCCCTAGTTTGAGCCGTCTGCAATCGCAACTGATCCCGCGAGAAATGCGACTAGCTGCCGAAACCATACGTGGCATGATGGCCCTCTACAAAGAGAACGAGGACTTGATCAACATCGGCGCTTACCAAAAAGGGAACAATGCAACCATCGACCGCGCTATCCAACTCCGCGCATCGATCGAGGCATTGCTTGCCCAAGAACAATACCAATTGGTTCCTTGGCAACAAAGCGTTGACGAACTTACCAAACTAGCCGCGATCGCAAACGCGACTACACCCCCACCCACCCAGCAACCCAATCTTTCCAATAGCTTTTCAAATAACATCCCAGGATCCAGGGCCGCGTAATCAATCATGGCTAAATTCCGCCTCGCTACCCTGCTAAAAATCCGAGAGCGAGAACGCGACATCGCCGCCAAAGCAGTCCAAGATGTCTTCCACGCCATCGACAAACTAGACAAGGCTCAACTCGAAATCGACGAAGCCAATCGCCAAATGAACGATGCGAGGAAGCAATCGAGCGAGGGAGCTATCAATCTTCACCAAATCCTGGATGCTCAACGCTACCAAATGGTGCTCTCTGCCCAGGCCGCTCAGATTGCCGACCACAAAAGCAAGCTAAACCAAGAGCTCGAGAGACGTCAGTTCGCTTTGGTGGAAAGCCAAAAAACGGTCAAATCTTTAGAAAAACTCCGCGACCAACGAGCCCAAGCGGCCGATGTTCATGCACTGGCGAGACAACAGGAACGGCTCGACGAATGGTCCAGTATCCGGCACGCGATGAGCGCCATTCGCGAAGCGAGCGATACTACACAGGCGTCCATAGATATCGAAACCAGATAATCTAAGCGATTCAGGGAAAGTAATCATGAAGAAACTGGTTGGCCTCTTTCTGTGGTTCTGTGCAGCTACGGTGCTAGCTCAAGTCTGCATCCTCATGCTCGCGGCTTCAAAAGGGAACGTCAGCCGAAACACAATCGCCCAAATGATCGGACTTTTGAATGGCATCGATGTTCAATCGGAACGGTTGAAGCAGGCGTTGATCAGCGCGCGAGACACCCCAACGCCGACTTACGACGAGATCCTTTCGGCCAAGACCAATGCGATCCTTCAACTCGACAGCCGCAGCGGCAACATCGAAACCTTCCGGCGACAATTGGAAGATCAACAACGCCAGTTGGAAATCAGTACAGCGGAGTTCGACGACCGACGAGAAAAGTGGGAAGCCAGCATAGAGCAACGCAAAAAAGGGAACCAAATTGACAGTTTAAATGGAATCCGAAATCTTCTGGAGCTCCTTCCGCCCGAAGAAGCCAAAAAACAACTCACAATAATGCAGGAAAATAAAGGGTTATCGGATGTTGTAGCAATCATTCAGGCGATGGGACCCGATAAGCAAAGGAAGATATTGGCAGAGTACTCGAAGCCCGAAGATGCCGACAAACTGGCGACTATCCTCCGCGAGATCCGAAAAGGGGAGCCAAAGCCAGGAACGGCTCCCGAAACGAAATAGCAAGCGATCGTCAACCTATTGCCTTGAATTGTGCGGCCCGGCGCCAGCTCCCAGTTCCTGTTTCACCGCCCGCGAGCGACTGGCCACTTAAAAGCCAAAAATTAATTTGGACAGAACCGCTCGTTACGAGCCGCATCGTATCGCTCATTTAAAAAAAGGGACAATTCGGATGACGAACGACACCTCGGTCTCACGTGTGGCTACAGATCCCATCCAATCAGCTTACCGTCGCCGATCCAGTAATGATTCTATCGAAATTAGCCAGCTCTCATTCTTTGACGAGCTTTTGAGCATAGGTCAATTCGAATCCATCCTACCTGCACCGTCAGACTTGCCTTCACAACCGGCACCTGCCGAAAGTACATCGCAAGGCAACCAAGAACCGTCTGATCGCGACAAGAAAGACTCTCGCGAAGATTCAGACCGCCCAGGCGAATCAACACCATCGCAACAATCTATTGCAGTACAGCCCCTGCAACCGGCGCCAAACTTGGCCCAGAGGCAAACCACTGCAAAAGTGGATTCCGATTCTTCGCGATTGCATGGTGAGGAAAACAAAGTTCTAGTCAAAGTGGATTCCACGGTCGCCAAAGAAAAAGATGCGAAGCCAATTGGAGCCCAAGAAAGCACCGCTGCAACAACACTGTTTGAGACAAAAAACGTACCCGTTGACCATGCGAAAACTACCGTCGAGTCTAACGGTGTAACTCCGGCGGACAAAAAAGTCGCCAAGGAAACTGCCGAGGGAAAAAACGAGTCGATTTTTCCCAATGTGGAGGAGAGTAACGCAAAGGATCGCGTTCACACGGCCAGACAGTCCTCTAATTCCATGGATGCGAATCCAAAGGATGGGAGCGATCACAAAGAGCAACTTGATCCGCGCCCTAGCCAGCGAGAAGAGAAGGACAACAGGATCACTCGTATCTCGAATTTGGAACCAGCCAATACGGAATCCAACGCGGGCCATGCGAACGATGTGCAACCTCGCAACAAGCGAGCGGAACGATTAGCCAAACAAGCGTCCGAGCCCGAAATCGAACCGAGTGACCGTAACGCGACGAAAGATCTGAACCCATTGCTCGAGGCGTCCAGCCTGTCGACCCAACTCGATAAAAACTCGAGCGATGAGACTCTATCCCTATCTAGTCCGCCCCAAGGAGCATCTCCCACAGGTTCATCTCCGATCGTTAGCATACCGCCGACTTCTGCCACGAGCTTTACCATTAGCAGCGGTGGGACCGGCGAGAGCAATCGATCACGCCCGGTCGTCGAGGGGAGTTCATCGAGTGCAGCATCCGCTATCCGGGGAGCCTCAACCACGAGCAGTGTTGGCAGCCCAGTCGCAAGCAATGGGACCAACCAAGGTCGCTCGGATCCAGCCCGAACGGAAGTTGCGAGAAGCAACCCAGGCTCACAGATTTCCGCTTACCAAGAAACGAAGCTGGTTCAGCGAGTTCTTCGAGGTGTCGAACAGTTGGCAAATGGTGGTGGGCAAGTTCGACTGAGGCTGCATCCACCAGAACTAGGTTCCTTGCAAATGTCATTGAGGATGGAAGCGGGGCAAGTGTATGCAAAGTTGGAAGTAGAAAACACAACAGCAAGAGACGCATTGCTAAACAATGTCCAGATTCTTAAGGACCGGATGGCAGAACAAGGAATGAGGGTTGCCGCGTTTGAGGTTGAGGTCAGCACCGATTCGTCCGGCTCAGGAATTGCGAATTCCCAAAGCCAAAACAGCGGCGGGTCTGGCGGCGAATCCCGTTGGGAAAACGCAACGAGCCGATTTGCCGCGAAAAACAGCAATCGGCTATCGAACGAGCCCGCTTCGCAGGAGCGAAAAAACGCCCCGACATGGACTCGAACCAACGGCTCCCTCGACCTGACGGTATAGTAAGACGGGTGGCAGTATGAGAATTACCTGTAGTGGAATTCGCCAGGATTCTGCAGTGCTTAGAACCCTGGCGAGTTCCACTTCGGTTCACGGCCCCACGAGTTCCAGTCCGATGCTATCGCTGTCGGTTCACAATGAAAGCTTTAAGCACAATAAGCACAACGGGCACATTGGGATTTCCTTTAAGCGTAGCCCAGAAGCATGAACCACCCGAAGTAGACTATGGCCTCAATCCATTCAACCGCCCAAGCCATTCGCGTTGCGATGGAGAGCGCAGCAGCCCAGGGCGCATGGCGACTGTACGATGGCCCCTGTTTAGATGCTCTTCGTTCCTTTCTACGTAGTCATCTCGATCGCAAGCATGTGCGACTCTGCTGTTCCGGCACGTTTGCAGTGGAACTTGCAATCCGCTCTCTGCATTTGGAACCGGATGCAGAAGTGCTCTTGGCAGGCTATGACTTCCCCGGGAATCTTCGCGCTATCCAAGACGCGGGTGCGACCGCATGCCTTTGCGACGTTGCCGTCGACTCTTGGGTACCCACACTAGAGCATATCGAACAAGCCGTTGGCCCGAAGACCAGAGCGATCGTTATTTCGCACTTGCACGGTGCGCTCGCTCCTATGTCGAACATCTGCGAATGGGCAAAAAGGAGAGGGCTTTTTGTAGTTGAGGACGCATGCCAAGCACACGGAGCGATGGTTGACGGCAAGCCTGCGGGTGCATGGGGTGATCTCAGTACATTTAGCTACGGAGGCAGCAAATTAATCGCAGCCAGCCGAGGGGGCGCTGTCGTAACCGATGACCCAAAATTCTCGCAGAGAATGACCATCTTTTGCGAACGAGGAAACGACGCATTTGCATTGTCGGAATTGCAAGCGGCTGCGATCGTACCGCAATACCAATGCTTGCCGATCGACCATTTCAAGCGGTCCGAAGGTGCAAAGGAACTGCTAGCCCGCCTCGGAAGATTCCCTTGGTTGCGATTCGCTCCGACTCTTGCTATCAATCAACCTGCGTATTACAAATTCGGCTTGATTGTGGGTGACTCCATCCTGCGACCAACTCGGGCGCAACACTTTGTCCAGAACACTACCGAAGGGTCTAGCGGGGCATTGATGCTGTCAGTTCGCGCATCGGTCTTGGCTCGTCTCAAAGAGCTGCAGATCGACGTGGGCGAAGGCTTCCGCGGATTCGCAACGCGTTCGGCTAACCGCTGTCGACAACCGGTACCGCTACCCAATAGCCGAATTGCATCCGATTCGACGCTCGTACTGCATCATAGTCATTTACTGGATCCCGAAAGCGGCGAATCGACGATCGAGCATGTTTTGGAAGCCTTTGATACCGTCGATAAGGAGATTGCAAATTGAGAATTCTGTTGACCAACGATGATGGCATCGATGCCGAAGGGTTGCAATGTCTCTACGCCGCACTTTCCCAAAAGCACGACTGCGCTGTGGTCGCGCCCGATCAAGGACGCAGTTGTTGTAGCCACGGAGTCACGACAGGTTCTACGCTCGACGTCACCTCTATAGCGAGTCAGCAGTGGGCCGTTTCTGGAACACCGGC
>JBBRGW010000107.1:0-10381 GCA_038223525.1 Pirellulales bacterium | reverse complement strand
CACCGCAGACACTTCGAGACGAATCGGCAAGTCCTCTGCAGTCGTTGATTTTAGGCAATGGATTGTCTGCGACACGATTGGCTCGACTATCGGACAGCAGCCAATTTACCGAACTTGCATGGTCGGCTACATCGGCCGTTGATCTGGTCGATCGTCTATTCGAAACGGTGCTCAGCAGACGGCCCAGGGCGGACGAGCGATTGTTGTTTGTATCGCTTTTGGAGCGGGGGTTCGAATCGAGGAAACTCAATCGCAATGCGATCGTCAAAGCGAAGCAATCTCACAAACGAAATGCTGTTTCCTGGGCCAATCATTTGGTCCCAGAGGCAACTCGAATCAAGCTGCTGCTCGAACAGGAAGTTCTGCAGGGGGATGTGCCGACTCAGTCGCTAGAGGCGGATTGGCGTGAGCGGATGGAAGACGCGTCGTGGGCACTGATCAATAGCCCTGAGTTTTTGTTTGTACCTTAGTCTTTTTGTATTGGTGTTCTTAGTTGCACGACGCTCCGCGTCGTGATTTTATTATCGTCGCCTTTCGCTCCGCGAAAGTATGCCTTATTAACGCAGCTTTTGCGGAGCAAAAGGCGACAATGTTTCGCCCCTCGCGAATAAAATCACAGCCGCTCCGCGTCGTACAACAACCTTTCCCACTAGTCATAGTCAGTGAATAGATATGAGACGACGAGAGTATTTAAAGTTTGTCGGGAGCGCTGCCGCAGTTGGCTGCTTGCAACAGAATGCGATCGCATTGCCTTTTCGTGCGAGTCAAGTGCCGAGCAAAACACGAGCTGCTCCGGCCGATAGCTGTATCTTTCTTTGGCTCGGCGGCGGCGCTTGCCACATCGACACCTTCGATCCCAAGCGCCAGAGTACTGGACGCAAGGATCCAGGATCTTACTACCCTGCAGTAGACACGGCGATTGCGGGCGTTCAGCTTTGCAAGCATCTTTCGAGAACTGCCCAGTTATTGGATCGTTGCGCCGTGATTCGAACTTTGAATCATAATGTCGTCGACGAACATGCGGCGGCAACGAACCGAGTGCACACGGGGCGTCCCCCTGCTGACTCGACAGTATATCCCTCGATCGGCTCGATTGTTTCGCATAAGTTAGGGGCCAACGGAGACGGGGTACCCGCTTATGTTGTGGCGGGATATCCTAGCGCCTCGCGCGGCCCGGGATTCCTAGGAGCAAAGCACAGCTACGTTTACTTGACCGATACCGAATTGGGGCCGGCTGGCCTGCGTCGGCCAACGGGATTATCCAATGCAAGGTACGACCGGCGGAGTGAACTGGTCGGAAAGCTTCGACGTGATTATTCCGAAAAGAATGCAGAGGATGAATTCATTCAAGATTACGTCGCGGCGGCGGAAGCGGGCGCCAAGTTAACTGGCCCCCGGTTCATGAACGTGTTCGATCTTAAGTCGGAATCAGACAAGTTGCGTCAAGAGTATGGCAGTGAGTTTGGGCAGCGTTGTTTGTTAGCCAGGAGGCTTGTGGAGTCGGGTGTTCGCTTTGTCGAAGTTTCGTTCAATTTGAATTTTCTCAATGGAACGGGTTGGGACACGCACAACGAAGGGCAATTGCAGCAGCATGTTTTGATCGATCAACTCGATCAAGCAATCGCGGCACTGTTGCGAGATCTGGAAGCGAGGAAACGTTTGGATAAGACCTTAGTCGTGGTCGCTACCGAGTTTGGTCGACCGCCTGAGTTTGATGGAGGGGGAGGACGCGGCCACCAAGGGGCAGCCTTTAGCGGATTGTTGGCTGGCGGTGGATTGAAACTTGGGCAAGCGATCGGTGAGACGGACGAACTGGGGCGAAAGATAGTCTCGCGGCCAGTTTCGATACCGGATTTCCATGCAACGATTCATCATGCGTTGGGTATCGATCCGAGCGAAGAGCTCTACGATGGAGAGCGCCCTGTTCCGATCACTGACCGCGGTGAACCCATCGCCGAGCTGTTTAGCTGATGTGGCGGACGCTGCTTGCGTCCGATCTGGCCCAAATAAAGACACGATGAGACGCGAAGGGCGATCAGAAAGCAATGCGAGTGGAGAGCGGACGCTAGCTGCGTCCGCCAAGGGGTATTCACTCTCGATCTGTTGGAGATTTGTTTCTCCGGATCCATTGCCAATGGCTATCGAAGAAGTCGGCGGCTAAGACTTTGCCTGCTGACTCCGCGGTTGGTGGTTCAGTGATGTCCAGTATGGCCCAGTCAGGTAGCTTTGGATTTTGAAGCGAGTTTGTTTTGTCATGGGCCTCGCGAAATGTGAGGCCTGAATTGAGGATAATGTAACGGTTCGTATTGAGCGGGTTTGGGTAACAAAGGACTGGAACGCTCGAACTGGACGGCCATTCCTGGTCCCCGAGTTTGATCACTTTATCGTTCCAAGATACCACTTTAGAAAATTCATTGACTGTGTTTTTCTCCTGTTTCAATAGTTTGCTTAGAAACGAGTTCGTATTCGGTGTCCCCCAAACTGCGATGTGGTAGTCTCGCAAGTCTTGTTCGCTGACTTCGCTTGCATTGCGAACGATTGGATTGCCTCGCATCAAGGATCGCCATCGGACTAGGAAATGATCTGCTTCGGCGCGCGACCATTTGTCAGCGGCAGAACCATCGGGAAGACCATCGGGAAGTACGACAATGAAACGCGATTTAAAGCCGTCATCGATAGGACCTTGAAGATTAGGCGACTTGGGTTGACCAAGTGCTGACTCGTTGCCCTTGTCCTGCCAATCCCAGATTAGAAGATGGTTGTTTATTTTGCCGAGGCTGACTTCTTGGCCGTTGACCTTAACCTTGGGCGGTTTGTCAAATGGCAATTCGATTCTGAGCTGAGATACATTTTTGGTCTCTACGGTAATTTCATTTTTATCCTCGTCCCATTTCGCGTCAGCTCGCGTGTCTTGCCATTGTGTTTCCAGACCAGTAATTTGGAGCCAATGCATTCGGCTATATGCCAACGTTCGTGTCTGCAAATGGATTTCCTTTGGCAACACATCTCGTCCCTTTGCGACAGCCTTTTCTATTTTCGATTGCACTTCCAAGAGAACATCCGGATGGTATTTGTGTCCCATGCCTGGTCCGATCAAGTGCGGCGGGTGCAAGCCTTCTTTGTCGAGCACTTCGACCATGTATTCGGCTGAATCGCGTTGTGCATCGTTTTCCCCGGAATAGCAGACCAACGGCACATCAAGGAAATTGCGAGCGTAGTTGGGAACATCGTAGACACCCCAAAGCTTTTGTTCGTACCAAGGGGGCATTTTGTTCGGAGTGAGTTTTTGGTAACGCTTGACGTCTACGAAACCTGCACCTGTGTGCACACAAGCCCATTGGTCGGCGAAGTGAGCACCGAGGTGCCATGCACCCGCGCCACCCATGCTGAACCCAGCAATTGCGATGCGATTATCGTCTACGTTGAAACGAGTGACTGCGTCGTCTCTTGCTTCGAAGACATCCGTTTCTCCAGCACTTTTCCAACCGTTGCAATAACGACCGAACGGATGAATGACGATTGTACCGGCCGGTTGAAATTGACCGGGCTTTTTGGCATTGAGTCGATTGAATACGAAATGCAGGTCGGTGTCGGTATCGCCGCGACCATGAAGCCAAATCCACACGGGCACTGCTGGATTGGATTGTCCGAAAGAAAGTCCATTGGGGATTTCGACCCCATAGGGTTGTGGCGAGTCATCGATCTTCGAGTAGAACCCAAGGATTTTCTGTCCGGTCCCGTCCATCCAAGGTGTTTGATTGTTCTTTAGGAACACTATGCGTCTTGCGGCTTCGTCCAATAACACGTTGGCTTTCCCGAGATCGTCTTCGGGTTTCTTGCCGTACCACTCTTGGAACTCAATCGCGTATCGAACCGCTTTGAGAAAGATGTCAGCATCGGCTGCACGAAAGTGTTTTTTTACGGCAGCCAATTCAAGCGTCAACTCGGCAAGTCGGCCCTGAAGGGATCGGATTTGGTCTGGTGCAAGTTCGGTAGTGGGTTTGGGTGGCAGCGACCCTCGAAACGATGCTGTCGCTCCATTGGGTTGAAGCTGGGCCTGTGCAACGGATGTGATCAAAACGAAGGCAATGAGTGTTTTCATATTGAAGTCTTGGGTGAGCCCCAGTTTTGGGGATGGCGGGTAAGAGTCATGTCCGAAAACGGCGAGTATTCTGGTTCGAAATTGCGTATGATGTCGGGATGCACACCCAATATATGCCAACACCAACGATTTGTGACCGCGCTCGAGCGGCTAAAGATGCACGCTTTGACGGCCTATTTTTTACTGCAGTTCGCAGCACGGGGATCTACTGTCGCCCGGTTTGCCCCGCACCTACTCCTAAAAAAAGCAATGTTTCTTACTACCCTTCGGCTGCTGCGTCGGCGGCAGCTGGATATCGACCTTGTCTGCGCTGCCGTCCGGAATTGTCGCCGGGCGAAGTGAGGCGTGGCAATGAGAGCGTTTTTCAGCGGGCGTTGGCGTTGATCGCCGACGGCGCATTGGAGGAGATTTCGTTAGAAGCCTTGGCAACGAAAGTCGGGATCAGCAGCCGGCACTTGCGTCGGGAGTTTTTGGAGCACACAGGTGCAACACCGATGGCTGTACATAATACGCGACGACTTTTGTTGGCCAAGCAATTGTTGACTGAAACTTCGCTGCCCGTGACGCAGGTCGCGTTTGCGGCTGGATATCGAAGTCTTCGTCGATTTCATGCGGCGTTTGCGGACGGCTGCGGCATGCCGCCAACATCTATACGTCGACTCAGCAAAAGCGTATTGGCAGGCTCATTGCAATTAAGATTGGCATACCGACCTCCGATGGACTTTCCGAGCATGCTCGTGTTCTTTGCCAAACGCACCATACCTGGAATTGAGCGGGTGAACTTGGATAGTTATGAGAGGGTTGTTGGCCCCTCGGACAAGTCCACTTGGATTCGCGTGTCGTCTAATCCGAGCAAGCCTGAGCTTATTTTAGAAATTTCGGAAACGGACCCAAGAGCGATCCCAGGCATTGTTCGGCGAGTGCGTAGGCTTTTTGATTTGGACGCTGATTTGTCGGCGGTTCAATCTGTTTTGCAAGAGGAGCCGATTTTGGCAAAGGGGATTCGGAAGCGTCCCGGTATAAGGGTGCCTGGAGGTTGGGACGGATTCGAAGTGGCCGTTCGTGCCGTGCTTGGACAACAGATTAGTGTCGCCGCTGCAACCACTCTGGCGCAGCGTCTTGTTCATCAATTCGGCGAGTACCGCGCAGAAGGGCGACCGGGGTTGGATCGCGTATTCCCGACGCCGGAAAATTTGATCGATGCACCGTTGGAGAGTATTGGCTTGCCGAAAACGAGAGCGTCAACGCTTCGGATGTTTGCCAAAGCGGTGGTCGCAGGTGAGATCGATTTTCATGCGGGACAAAGGCTTGAGGAGTTTGTCGCCCGTTTCACTGCTCTGCCCGGGATTGGAGATTGGACGGCGCAGTATGTTGCGATGCGAGCATTGAGTCATCCGGATGCGTTTCCAGCAGGCGATTTGGTATTGCAACAAGTGCTTGGAGAGGGGAATCGTTTGAGTTCGAAAGAAACCGAGCGTCGCTCCCAGGCTTGGCGACCATGGCGTGCGTACGCTGTGCTTCAGCTTTGGCATTTAGCGAGCGAGAAATCGTAAAAGGAGAATCTTATGTGGTTTGATGAATTCAAAACGCCTATCGGCAAGTTGCGAATCGCGGTCGACTTGGACGGTTTGCGTTATGTATTGTTCGAGAACAACAAGTTCGAACCATCGCACATGGGCGACTGGCGACGCGATTGCGGAGCCACGCGTGAAGCGAGAGAACAGTTGCTACAGTATGTTTCGGGAGAGCGAAACGAGTTTGATTTGAAGATGAGTCTGAATGGAACAGACTTTCAAAAACGAACGTGGCAAACGTTGGCGAATATTCCATACGGAACGACGTGGAGCTATAGCGAGTTGGCAACCGCCCTCGGGTCACCCAAAGCGGTTCGCGCGGTTGGGTCAGCGAATGGACGCAATCCGCTTCCGATCGTATTGCCCTGTCATCGCGTGATAGGCAGTAACGGAACGCTGACTGGATTTGGAGGCGGATTGCCGATCAAAAAATGGTTGCTGGAACGCGAGGGAGTACTTTGCAAATAGCGTCTGACTAAGAAGGTCGACCGATGCTGTGTACTTCGAAACCGAGTCTTACCAGTTTATCGCGGTTGAGGATAGTGCGTCCATCAAAGATAAATGCAGGCTGGCGCATGCTATTAAAGATCCGGCCAGCGTCGACCGATTTGAATTCGTCCCATTCGGTGAGAACTGCGATCGCATGGGCTTCCTCTGAGGAGTCGTAAGCGTTGTGGGCTACGGTAACATTGGTTTCAATAAGCCTCCTATGTTTGTCAGAGAGGCCGCCGACAGCGTCCGTAAAAGTCTGTTCCAATTCGGATCGGATTTGGGATTCGGGAACGCGAGGATCGTAGATGACCAGCCTTGCTCGTTCCTCTAGCAGGTCACGGCAGACATGGATCGCCGCTGATTCGCGGGTGTCGTTGGTATCTTTCTTGAATGCAAAGCCCCAAACGGCAATCTTCTTGTCCGATACGGTGTTGAACATAGTTCGCACAATGCGTTCGGAGAAGCGTCGTTTTTGGTAGTCGTTCATCACAACCACTTGTTCCCAATACTGGGCGACTTCGCGGAGTCCAAAGTGTTCGCAGAGATAGACCAGATTGAGAATATCTTTTTGAAAGCAGGAGCCTCCAAAACCGACGGAAGATTTGAGGAATTTGGGACCGATGCGGGAGTCGGTACCGATCGCTTTTGCGACTTCGTCCACGTCTGCGCCGGTTGCTTCGCACAATGCGGAGATCGCGTTGATGGAAGAGACACGTTGTGCTAAAAACGCATTGGCGGCTAGTTTTGAAAGTTCGCTGCTCCAGAGGTTGGTAGTGAGGATTTTATCTCGAGGGATCCATCGACCGTAGACCTGAGCTAGCCGTTCGACCGCTTCGAGAGACTCACCGCCGATGAGGACTCGATCGGGGTTCATCATGTCTGCGACCGCGGTCCCCTCGGCGAGGAACTCTGGGTTGCTCAGTACGTCAAAGGTAGCGCCGTTGGCAGAGCTGCTGAGAATCCGTTTTACCGCTTCGGCCGTACGAACGGGTAGGGTTGACTTTTCGACGACCAGCTTGTGACCTTTGGAACATTTGGCAATTTGCCTGGCGCATTTCTCGATGAATTCCAGGTTTGCAGCCCTTCCTGCTCCGATACCAAAGGACTTAGTCGGGGTATTGACGGCGATAAAGATGATATTCGATTCGCTGATTGCGGTGTCGACTTGAGTGGAGAATTTCAGATTGCGACCGCGGGCTTCGCGCACGACTTCATCGAGCCCGGGTTCGTAGACTGGGAGTTCATCGGAATTCCACTGGTCGATACGAGTTTGGTTGAGATCGACGACATGGACTGCGATGTCGGGACACATCTTTGCGATCATGGCCATGGTCGGTCCTCCGACATAGCCGGCGCCGATGCAGCAGATTTTGATTGGTTCTGGATTCATGGTAGCGTGCAGTAAAGACGGGTAATGGCATTAATCGTTGAGTGAATTGGCTGGCCACAAGGAATGGATTCGCAACCCAATCTTGTTAAGGATCGGCGTGATCGCTTGGTCCAAGCCGTGCTTTTCCTTGGCATTCATAAACCAAGTGGTTCGCCCCGTCAGCATGATGAAGACAGAAAGAACAATCGCCGCAGTGCAGGAACCGAAGAGGATGGATAGAGGCAACAATACGAACCACAGACTCTTATTATCTAAGGGCACGCCGGTTCGATGCATTTCGAACAAAGTCATCAGCAGGATTGCTGCGCCCGCGATCGACGTCGCCGTCATTGCGCCGCGTAGTCCCAGGGAGGGGACCCACCAAGCGTTGAGGGAAATGTTCAGCACTAGGCCGATTGCAAAAATGGTGCCAACCGTTTTACCCCGTTCTGCGCACCAGAAATAGTTCTGCATCAGAAATGCCATTGCTGTGAAGCAACAATGAAACATGGCCTGCGGCATGATCGCAAGGCCATCTGCGTATTTCCCTTGAAGCACATGTTCAAACAGAAGTGGCGCAACGGCCAACGATGCAATAGAGAGGCCCAGGAAGAAAACGGTTGCGCATTTCAGTGTTAACCTTTGCGAGTCAGCGACGCTCTCTTTGTTCCCTGCTTCCCACTCCGATGCGAGATAGGGCAGGAGCATTCCACTGAGCATGAGCATGAGGCTAGTGAGCAAAGCGGGCATGATGCGACCGCTATGCAGCTGTCCTACTATCGCCCGGCCTTGCTCTGCCGTTTGAGCTGCGAGATGCAGCAGCATATATCGGTCGACTACCTCAAAAAGATTTACAAGCAAATTCATACACCAAATACTTATAGCGAACGGTAGAACTCGTTTCCACATTGTTCGATGAGAAATGGGCCGCTTGGAGGAGGTCTCCACTTCATTCCAGTTTCGAAGCGTTGGGATAGCGGGTATCAAACCGGCGGCGGCCGCGATACCAAACGCGGCGACCAAAACTCTCCAATCGTTTAGCAGCATGACTCCGGTCAAGCTCGCGACAGTGAAGGCAATTGAATTGCAGGAATGCATAGCCGATACAATACGCGGCTTGCAAAGTCCACCCAGGAGCTCCGTAACGGTATTGAACAGAATGACTAGGCACAGTACGGACGCGATTAATAGCATGGTCCCGTGAGACAGTTCAACTCCAAAGATAACACCACTCGTACTGGCGGGTGCGACAATTAAAGTCGCAACGCAGCAGATGGCTCCGACTGTCGCGCCGACGGCAGCTCGTCTCAAAAAAACGTTGAGCTGTCCCGATAATCGGTACGAAGCAACAAATCTTCCGAAGGTACCGGGAAGGCCCAGAACGGCCAACGGGGCGGCAAACACAAAAAAGCTACTTGAAAGAGCCCAAAGGCCAAGTTGCTCGTCGGCCAAAAAACGGCAAAGGATAAGATTGCGAACGAATCCCAACCCACGCTGAAACAGATTCGCCAAAAGCATAAACGACAACCCTGACACCAACGAATCCGCTTCGAGGCATCGTGTTTCTTGTGGTCGTTCGATTTCTTGACGCGTAATGGCGATGGACATTCGGGAATGTCAAAGGTGCAATAAGAAAGTACAAATTGTGGTCAAGGCTTGCCTGCAAAACCGTAATGAGCAAGCGATCATGGGAGGGTTGTCGGCAAACAGAGATAAATTGTGACGATTGTGCCTTGCGATGCGAATTTGCTGATCATGGCACATAGTGGTGTTCAGACCAGTACTGCATGTCGATTAGATTTTGGGGTAAACGATGGAAAGTGGCTCGTACGTTCCTACCCAGAAATCATGGCCGAGACCGAGGTGGATCACTGATTGCCAACCCGTAAAGTCTCGGTAACTTGGAGCACCAAAAAAGTCAGTGGAGGAGTACCCAAGAAGGCAAGATGGGGGAAATGGGTCCTATGAGGAAAATTTGCAGACCGGTACAATCAGAGGTCTGGATGGATCGTGAGTTTTCGCTTGAGGCGTGTGATTGGGAAATATTATGCAATTAAATCAAAAGGTCAAACCAGCCGCTTATCAAGGGCGACCGTCGAATGCAAGCTTAGCGTTTTTTCCCCCCTGTTGGATCCTTGGCGTATCGTCGCTTATTGTCGGCTTATGGAATGTTGGATCGGGTTTGGCCCAAGATCCGATGTATCCATTCTATTCCACTCCGCCCGCTATCGGTTTCGCGACCAATACAACGCATAAAGTGATTCGCAATTGGGCCATAGATGTTGGAAACGCTCAAATGAATCTGGATGCAAACCGATTGCCTGACATCGCGAGCACCAGGATTCGTCTTGGGCAAGCAATGTCAGATCTTGAGAATTTCCTAGCAACGTCACCTCAGCATCAAGCAAATTGGCTCGCATTCTTAAGCTGGAATGACTTAGGGACGGAACTTAAAAAAGAGAATCCCAATGAAGACAGGCTTCAACAGATCGAAAAGAACTTTCGCCAGAATTATCTCGGACTCGAAATGCGTCAGTTTACGAATGTTCGAGATTCCTTAGCTGCATACACTCATGCGTTGGAGTTCAGCACCAATAGGCCAAAGGCAATTGAAAGTTTTTCGAAGTTGCTCAAATTACTATCGGAACAACTGCAAATGCCGAACTTCGATCAGGACTTTGCAACCACGCGCGAGATTGGTCTCGCGGTTGCATTGCTAAGCCGAGGGAATCAAGCAAGCGATTTGGTAAACGCAGTTCGTGCAAAATACTCGAACGCAAACGCAAGAGTGCTGGTTTCTTCGGAGTTTGTTGGCAGGCGATTCTCCAAGCCTGTGAATGAGGC
>JBBRGW010000106.1:0-10461 GCA_038223525.1 Pirellulales bacterium | reverse complement strand
CAAACCCCCTAGCCAAATTAATGGAAAGGTTAGGACAGTAACTAACATGGCCCAGCGATGAACCCATACCGAGTTGGTTTCAGTTGGATTGTGCATGGCTCGCTCCTTTGCTCGTGGCTTGGACCAATGCATGATCCAGTCCAGAGATAGAATAAACGTACTCCACTAAATCTTGGATCCCTTCTTCGGTGATACCAGGATTGCCGTTCTCTTTGCGAGCGATAGCCGGCATCGGACTCCCCTCGATCCCCAAAACGATGCGAAGATAGATGTCCTCACGGGACGCGCCCCCTCGGAGAGCACCGAGAGTTAAATTGCGAGCGCTGTCAATAACGGGTTTGAGAGCACCGTACTTCTTCATCGTTTTCCATTCTGCTTTTTTGGCGGGATCAATTCCTGCTCGGATGGTCCAATCCTTTGTCCAGTCGTCAAAGTCTTGTGATGTCCCTTTGCCATCTCCTGCTTTCCCGTGACATTTGGAGCAGGCCGTTAGTTCGCTTTGGAATACCAACTTGCCCCTTTCGATCGATTCGGATTTTTCTGGTTCTGTCCTTAGTGCATTCAACGCGGGCGGTTTGACGGAGTGAGATTCGGCCGCAACCCAATTCTCTGCGACTTTCGAAGCGATCTGAGTAGGCGTCTCGTTGGCGAGTTCTTCGTTGATGATTGCAGAGATGATTTTGCGTTCGACTTCGCCGCGGATGGAAAGGAACCGAACATAGTGTGCTAGCGCGTCGACGTCGTGTTCGAATTCTTTGGAGAGGTTGAGAGTGGCAAAGGCAGGCATAGCGGTGCCCGGTAAACCGTACTCAAGAGTCCGTACCAAGTCCGCGTGGGTCGGCTTTTTCCCAATCGGCGTCGATTTGAACTTGAACGAGCCACGTCGGAAGTCGCGTGGATAGGGCGCGAGCAACGCGGAAGTCGGTCCCATACCATCGCCAGTGGTTCCATGGCACTGAACGCAGTGCTTTCGGTAAAGGCCCCGCTCTACTTTGGATTCGTTTCGTCCAACAGGACCTGCCGACCTTGCCACCTTTACCATGTCGACCGCCGCAGCGATCCCCTCGGGCCACTTTGGGGAATCCGGGGAACCGAAAATGTCTTCGACGAGTTTCCGGGCTTCAAGGGCGGAGACCACAATTTCTTGTTCGCTGGAATTCTGCGATAGGCTGGCGACATGCAATTCGTTCGAGCGGAATGCGATTTCCTGCGGAGCGCAGCCGCTTATCCATAAAAGCACTAGCATCCAAACGGGCTGGAAAAATGGAATCCTTGAAATGGCAGTGTATTTATCAATGAAAAACATGGATTTGTTTCGCCTCACCGTAAAAGGGACGGGAGGTAACCGGGGGCAGACTACGGAATGCAACCGTAGAAGTTTCCCATAAACTGGAAGAAAACGAAGAGCCAAATCGCCGCAGACAAGCGAATTATCCAATAGTCGCATCAAAGGCGCCTATTGTCGCGTGGCCACCCTCGGTTGAGAGATGCTCCGCATCGCACAGAGTCGCCTTTTGCTCCGCAAAACAGTGTCGCCTTTTTCTCCGCAAAACAGTGTCGCCTTTTGCTCTGCAAAACAGTGTCGCCTTTTGCTCTGCAAAAGTTGCGTTAATCAAGCATACTTTCGCGGAGAGGCTAGGATTTTTTGGAACCGAAGAAAGCACCCGACACGCTCTCACGCTCTGCGTGATGTTGCCTCAAAAACCATAGCTTTTTGAAATGCGGAAATCACGCGGAGCGTGATTGGTACTTTAAAATCACAGCGGCAATGGACTACGGTATGATCTCCACTCGCTGTCCGTCGCGTTTAAAACGGACGCCACACTGCTTGGTGATCTCTTTGAGAATCTGATCGATGGGAGTCCTGTTGAGTTTCAGATTGACTTTTTTTGTTTCGAGACTGGCTGGTAAAGGAAGCGGATAGAAATCCAGTTTCGTCGAAGCTGCGAGAGAACGAATGACCAGTTCAAGCTCCTTGTCCTGAAAAGTTGCTGAATACACTCGCCTATCCAAACCAACTTCGCTGGGCTTCGGCTTATCCCACTTTTTTTTGGGTATCAATGTAGAAATCAAATCGCGATGCGAAGCCACGGTGCCCGAGACTCGCCATCCCTCCGGCTTCGTCGATTTAACAAACTTCGCATCCGGCCATCTTTCTCGCCAACCATTCCATGCAGCCTCGCCAATCCTAGCGATGTCTTCTTTGATATACGTCCATTCCACTTTCGAATCCAACGTAGCAATCGGAGCGACAACCAATTTGCCCTCCTGCTCTGCCAGACACAGATCGAATCCGCTCAGCAAACAGACACCGATCGATGCAGGAGTGGTTGTTTTGGGGAACTCAAATGCCCGCCATCTGTCGCGATCAATCTTGAGAACCCATTTTGAATCCGGCAAGCAGCGTGTCGCAAAATCTTCCAACACAGCGGACGCCTCGTACCCATCGGGCCAACCGAACGGTTTATTGCCCAGTGGACGCAATGTGCTTGCGGAACGCAAGACTGCAAGCCGCCAATGCGACGCTTCGATTTCATCCCGTTTTGATTTAGGGCAAACCATCAATACGCCCGCAAGCGGAATCAAATCCGCATCCGCGTTCGCGATAGCGCGTTTCAAAAAACTCTCTAAAGTTTCCTCGCGGCGGTCGATCGTTATAGACATATCTCGCGAGATCCGGCGATCGGTCCAGATCGGTATCTGATAGGCCGACGCGATGCTATCCAACAGCGTCTCTAGCGGAACGATTTCAAGTTCTTGTTCGCAGGGAGCCTGAAGTATCTGTTGCATTGAGATCGCGTACTGACTCATATACGGATGCCCAGTGTTCTGACCAAATGCTCGCATTGCATCCATCGTGAATGCAAGCATTAATGTACATGCCAGAGTTAGCGAACGATACGTTGTCAAGTGAGAACAACTTGCTTTCGCAAGATTCCATTCTTGTTCGATGAGTTGATTGCGTAGTGACCCATGAGTAACTACAGTAAGAAGACGTGAGTCCACTGGGATGGTTCCTTCGTTTCGAGTTTCGGCTCGAGTCAAGTGCCCGCTCTAGTATACGTGAACGAAGTCCTCTTTGCCTCAACCCCAAGTTGAGCTCGTATGGCCAAGCTCCTCCATTATTTCGAAAACTACCTCGCCGATTGCGAAAGCGAAACAGGCTCATCTGCCCGTGATGCTTCAAAATGGATTGTGTTGGTTCGTTCAAACTATACACCGCATACATTGAAGCGGATGTTGACTTCCCAACAAGTCGGCGTGCGAAGAGCCGCGGCGTGGGCACTGAGTTATCTCGGGGATGAATCCCATTGCTGCCCATTGGGAATGCTGCTTCGCGATTCAGCTAGAATCGTTCGAACCTGTGCGGATGAGGCCAGACGAGCGATTGCGCAGAGAAGCCAAAGCCCGTGGCATCGTCAGACCGTCAAAAGAGTCGAGCAATTACTCGCTGACGGCTTTTTTAAATCGGCCACAGAACTGGCAAGCCATCTGGTGGAGGAGGCGGATGCTCGTTCCGACGTCTATATGCTACGAGCTTGGGTTCGTTTCAGCGATGGAGATATCGAGCAAGCGGCCGAAGACTGCAAAAAGACTTTGGCTCTTGACCCATTTTGCTATCAAGCTTGTGTAGCATTAGGCCAATGTTTGTGGCATTTGGGCCGTGATTTGGCTGCCCGCGAGTGCTATTGCGAAGCGGCCCGGATCTATCCCGACTGGGAACCAGCGCATGCAGGACTTCAAATGCTGGGCTCCAACCAATAAGCCTAAGGGTTCGTCCCGTTTCTACAATGCAAGGGTCACTCTCGGCAAGAGTGACCTACGGTAGGTCACTCTTGCCGAGAGTGACTTTTGAAGCTAGATCAATGTTTTCGTTGGTGCCAACCGACCTAACCGATCCAGAACATGGCGAACCAAAGCACCCCAGCGATCGCGCCCAAAAAACTGAGTGTCCAAACCGCGGTGCGCCACGATTGCGCAATGATCATTTCATTGCGTTCGTGGCGGGTCGCTGCCATGACGACCGAAACTGCAGCCAAAATAGGCAATAGCCACAACAGGTACTCAATCGATATCGCCATGCCGTTTGCTCCGTCCTAGATAGTCATTTTGGCGTTCGTATCCCGCAACGCTTCGGTAAGATCGATTCGCGTACTATCGGCCCAGAGACCTTCTAGATCGTAGAATTTTCGGCACTCTTCGTCGAATAGATGAATCACCACGCTACCGTAATCCAATGCGATCCAGCGGCTCTCGTCGTAGCCCGCAACGCTCAATCGCGTTTCTCCGCGAGCTTTGAACACGCGATGAATTTCCTCTGCAATCGCTTGCAATTGGCGTCGGCTTGTTCCCGTGGCTATCACAAAGCAATCGAAAATACTGGTCTGTTTGGACAAATCCAAGACGAGGATATCCTGCCCTTTGTTTTCAGCCGCCGCACGAGCTGCAAGCTTTGCACATTCGACGCTATCGGCAAGCGTTTGCTGGGAAAGTACTGTTGTGGTCGTTGCCGTATCGGGTTGTGCCATTAGTTTACCAAATGAGTTGAGGTGGTCTTCGATTCCGAAGTTTAATTGAAATCCAAACAATTGTCACGCGAGAAGGCTAAACGGTTCACTGGCCGTGTGGAGGAATCTCGGCCGGGACTGCCGTGCCGCACAGTCAAAATTCAGAGTTTTTCCTGAATCTGTGACCAAAGGTGTCCGCGAAATGTTTAACTTAGAGCATTCTCAACTACCTTTAGAGTCCCATGTCTACAAGTCGATTTGTATCGTCCATGCGACGCGATAGCATCCGAACCTTTTTTGAAGCGTCTCCGACAGCCAGGCTGCTTCGTTCCGACAACGCGCCCTTAATTCTGGATTTCCTCCATCGGGTCTTCAAGTCGGGCGAACTGATTTCAATCGGTCAAAGCGACCTGCGGATTCGACTTACCGGCTACCAAGAGGAGATTCATGAGACTGAACCCAATCTCCTAGCGGGTCCACCGGAACGCTATTTGACCCAATGGGCCGACGCTGGCTGGCTTCAACGTTTCCTGGAAGCTGCTTCGCTCGAACCACAGTTTCAACTGACGCGTTATGCCGAAGAGGCAATCCAATTCGTCGACGCGGCCGTAACCCGCGGTTCCAATTTGGTAGGCACTGAAAGTCGGCTGCGGTTGGTCATCGATACGCTCGAAGATATCGTCCGGGGTGCGTCGGCAAACCCAGATCGTCGCCTGGAGTACTTGCGAGGACAGCGGGCTTTGATCGATGCAGAGATCCAAGCAATCGAGTCGGGCAAGTCAGTTCAAGTTTACCGGCCTGCGCAAATTCGCGAGCGATTTCAAACTGCGGTCGATCTATTGCGGGCCCTCCAATCCGACTTCCGCGCCGTCGAGGAGCGCTTTCAATTGATCGCCCGCGAAGTGCAACAATTGCAGGCTTCAGGGGACGATTCTCGCGGTCATATTCTCGGCCACGCGTTGGATTCAGAGGACCTACTCAAACAACAGGACGAAGGGATTAGTTTTTTTGCGTTCGTTTCATTTTTATTCTCCCCTAACCAACAAGCGATCCTTCGAAAAAATATCGAAGAGATTCAACATCTCGCCGCGTTGGCCGACCAACATGAGTCGCTATCGCGCGTCCGTCGTATGGTCCCATCGCTGTTAGCCGAAGCGGAAAAAGTGATGCGTACAACCGCGCGACTGTCAGGTACTTTGCGCCGGTTGCTGGATGCCCGGGCTGCAGCCCATCGCGTTCGATTGGCGAATGTATTGCGCGACATTCGCCAACATGCACTCCGCTTGCGCGGTGCTCCCGAATGCCAGTCGATCCAGCTCTCGATTGATGCCGAAGCGGAGATCAGTTCGCCGATGGCAAGAACGTTTTGGGTCGCCCCGCAGGATTTCGACGAGTTGCAGCTATCCGAACAAGTGATCGATCCTCGCCACGCGCAAGCGATGGCCTCCGCCTTTGCGAAACTGCAACGACTCGATCTTCGCAAATTGCGAGGATACATTCGCGAAGCGACGTCGTTGGGAGAAAACGAATCGCTCAGCAAGTTGCTCGATCGTTGGCCGTTGACCGGCGGTGTGGTCGAGTTGCTAGGCTATCTGCAAATTGCACACGATGACGCGCACCAGATCGATCTATCCCAAATCGAGCGAATCGTGATCAAGCATCCGCGTGGGCGCACATCCGTGCTGCAAGTCTCCATCCCGCGTATCGTTTTCCAGCCCAAAGCCAACAGTCGCGAAATGGCTACTAAACCAAGATAAACATGGACACCTTCTCTCCCGATCCGACCAAAAGCATCATTCCGCCACCAGCGGACTGGAGCCCTGCGGCTGTCAGGCTGTTGCAGGGGGTTGTGTATCACGATGACAACCTGGACCTTTGGGAACTGCTGCTTGCAAATGTCTCGCCGATTACGGAATACTTCGGCAAACTTGGGCTTCTGCTCGTCGTCGATGAGCCCGACGCGATGGCCTATCTGCGTCAGCTCGACGAAGAAGAAATATCGCCTGACTTTGCGCCGGTCCCGAGATTGTTCCGCCGAACACCGCTCGGTTACGAAGCCACGCTGCTCTGCGTTCTCTTGCGAGATGAACTCAGGCAATACGAAGAGGAAGACGTTCAAAACGAACGCTGTGTGATCACTCAAAGCGATCTGCTCCAACTTTGGGAGGCGTTTTTTCCAGACCAAAATGATTCGGTTCGGTTGAATCGATCGCTGACTGCCGCACTCCGCAAAATGGAGGAGCTCAAGTTTGTTCGGCAATTCGAAAAAGAGCCCGCTTCGTGGGAAATTCGGCGAATCATCAAAGCTCGTCTGCCGCTATCGGATTTGGAACGTCTACGGTTATCACTGGTTGCGGCTGCAGGCAAAAAAATAGACGATAGTCCATCGGAAGAAGTATGAACCTCACGCCCGCGAACTCGGACCGTCCACCACTCCCCGGTTATCGCTTAGCCAAGCTGGAGGTCTACAATTGGGGAACGTTTGACGGCGCCGTTTACTCGGTTCAGCCGCGCGGCCAAACCACTTTGCTCGTCGGCGAAAACGGGTCGGGCAAATCCACGTTGGTCGATGCACTTTTGACGCTGCTCGTTCGACCGCAAACCCGCAACTACAACGTCGCGGCCGGCGCTTCTAAAAACGAGCGCGATGAAAAGACTTATATTCGCGGTGCCTACGATCGCACGGTCGGCGAGGCTGGCCGACCCCAAATCCAATACTTGAGAAACGGCACTGGTCACTACACTGCGTTGCTGGCGAGCTTTTCCAATGCGGCGGCTGAGACCGTCTTCACGATTTGCCAAGTGCTCTATCTCAACAACGAAAACGCAGTCGAGAAAGTCTACGCGTATTGTGACTCCGAACGCAGTATTGTTCGTGACCTCGGTGAACTCGGAACAGGCAGCTCTATCGCCCGAGTGCTCAAAGAGCGCGGTTTCAAAACATCGAGCAGCTACAAAGAGTACTTTCAGTGGCTGCAACGCAAGACTGGTTTCCTGGCTAAGGCCATGGATATCTTTAATCAAACGGTGGCGGTCAAAGACGTCCAAAGACTCGATGAGTTTATCCGACAGCACATGCTCGAGCGCAAGCCTTGGAACGAAAGGGTCGGTCGGTTACTAACGCATTTCGCCGAGCTGAGCGAAGCACATCGTATGCTCGTTCGGGTGCGACAACAGGACGAGCTGCTGCGCCCGATCGTTGAGTCAGGCCAACGTTACCAGTTGCGGCTGCAAGAGCTCGATCTCGCCAAGTTGCGATTGAACGCCATGCGGTTCTTCTTTGCGGACCGCACCGTCCAATTGCTGGAGCCTATGTGTAGTCTGTGGCAACAGCAGATACAAAACCTAAACGAAGATATCCGCCGCTTGGAGAAACAACAGGATCGACTTCGAAACGAAATCGCACGATTGGAGCTCGAGATCGAAAACGCAGGGGGCGATCGCTTGCGGCAATTGCCCGGTCTCATCGAACAAGCGGAATCGATTGCCAAGGTGAAAGCCGCCTATCGCGCACGGTTCGAAGCGCAACTCCATTCGGCAGGTATCTTTGTTCAATTGACTTCGCCGGATCAGTTTACCAAAGTTCGCAAAGAGAGCCATGTTCGAAGGGCAAAACTGCTGGAAGAACGACAGCAAAAACGAACCCAAGAAAGCCACCTGCAATTTGAAATCGGTTCTCTGTCGCGACAATTGGCTGAGGATCACTCCGAAGCCGAAGCGCTCGAGAAACGCAAAGGAAACTTGCCTGAGTCCTTTATCGCTGTTCGAGATGCGATCTGCCGCGATCTTAAATTGGCACCAAGCGATTTGCCTTTTGCCGCCGAACTCATCGCAGTAAATCCGAAGGAACGGGAATGGGAGTCTTCGGTCGAACAAGTGCTGCACTCATTCGCTCGAAGCTTATTGGTATCGCAGGACTACTACGCTCGCGTAGCGGGATACGTCGATCGGACCCGATTGATCGATGGACGGGGACACGGTCAAAGGCTCGTCTATTTACGAGTTGGGTCTAAGGCAAATACGACCCCAACTTCGTTCGGATCGCCATCGAACAAAGGCAAAGCCACCCTCATTCATAAACTGGAGTTCCCAGACCATCCTCTCACGCCATGGGTTCGCTCGGAGATACAGAATCGGTTTGATTATGTGGCTTGCGAAACGATCGAGGAATTCCAAAAACTTGATTCCGCCGCGATGACCAAGAACCGGCATATCAAGTCTGGCAATGCACGACATGAGAAAGACGATCGGCAAATGCCGGACGACCGACGGCACTTTGTCTTGGGTTGGGACAATCGGCAGAAGCGACTGAGTTTGGCCGAGGCAATCCGCCGAGGGAATGAAGATCTTCAGCAGTTGCAAGCGAGATCGCAATCTCTGCACGAACAAGCCGATCGAATCACCGGGGCTATCGAAGCCCTCGATCAAGCGCTCATGACCGAGGACTTCGATGCGATCGACAACTCGCGGCATGAATTCGAAGCATCGCAGTTGAAACTCGAGCGGCAGCGGATCGAGGAGTCGGACGATCGAATCCGCGAGCTCAAGGCCCAATGCGCCGACCGTCGCGCCGAAGCCGCAGGGCATCAACAAGATCGGGACCAAGCGATCGCGCAACGCACGATGCGAGAACGCGAGCTGAACGATGGGAATCGATTGCTCGAGAGCGGACACAATACACTGCGCCGAGCCGACACAGAAGGCGTGCTCGCGCATGCGACGGAGCAGTTTGAATCGATTCACAGCGACTTGAAAGAACCGCTATCCATTCAAAACCTGGGAATACTGCCATCCGAAACCGAGCGGCTGCAACGAGAACAAGTTGAGAAGTTGCAAGATAGGATTGTGCCCATCGCCAAAGACATGACTAGCGGCATGACTAGATTTCTCAAGAAGTTTCCCGACGAGCAGATCGATCTTGATGCGGATGTCGGTTCATTGTCGAGCTTCGTCGCATTGTTCGAACGGATATCCGTCGACGATTTACCGAAGCATGAAGAGCGTTTCAAAAGACGACTCAATGAGAACGTGCTTAACGAGATCGGCCTTTTGCATGGCGGCTTGGAGGATGAACGAGACGAAATCCGTGACAAGATCGAGCAACTTAATACGGCTCTCAAATTGCTGGAGTGGAAATCGGGAACGTTTATGCGATTGGAACCTACCGACGTTCAAGACCGCGAGATTCAGGAGTTTCGACGAGACTTAGCCGGTTGTTTGAACGGAACACTCGACGGGTCGCCTGAGGCAAACGAATCCACGTTTGTACGCATTGAGAAGTTTGTGGCGAAACTGCGCGACGATGGTAATAGCCGTTGGCGCGAAAAGGTGGTGGACGTTCGCAATTGGTTCAACTTCGCGGCCCGCGAGATCATCAAGGAGACTGGGGAAGCTCGAAGCTATTACGATGGCGGGACCGGTCAATCTGGCGGTGAGAAGGGCAAACTCGCATTCTTGGTTTTGGTCGCCGCGATCGCTTACCAGTACGATTTAGACCCCGACGCAACCCAAAGCGAGCGGTTTCAATTCGTGATGGTCGACGAGATGTTTTCGAGGAGCGACGACGCCCATGCCGAGTACGCGCTGGATCTCTTTGCAAGATTTGGATTGCAGTTGCTAATCGTGGCGCCCTTAGATGCCAAGGCACGCGTTACGGAACCTTATGTCGGTACCTATTTGCATGTCGTAAAAAATAAGCAGACCAATCGCAGCGAACTACTGTCCATTACGGCAGACGAGCTCAGGGACTTTGTCGACGCTTGATGACGCTTGATAAGCACGTGTGCAAGTGTCTTTCAGGATGATTAGCCGTTTGCGCGTTGGCTTCTCACTTTGTGTACGCCCCGATGGGCTTGACCCATCGAACGTAAAGGTTCTCAGCTAGAACCGACGGAATCAAGTGTTTCACGCACCCCCTCCGCTCGTAGCCCAACGCCAAAAGCGTTGGGCTACG
>JBBRGW010000105.1:0-10468 GCA_038223525.1 Pirellulales bacterium | reverse complement strand
CAACGCGCGCGTTCGAGTCGAAAGCACCGTCGGAAAAGGAACTGCTTTCAACATCCGTTTCCCAGCAACTGCAGAACGCCCGTCCAATACGAACTCACCCACCGACGAACCGTTTAACATCTAGCTGTCCGTGGCAAAACTCGAGTTATCTTCTCAGGTCGGAAGAAGGCTGCTCGCTACCAATGCATCACAAAGCCACCGTCGACGTTGATAGTTTGTCCGGTGACGTGTGCGGCGCGATCCGAAGACAAAAATACGATCATGTTGGCAATGTCCGAGGGAGATTGCCAAGTCTGAAGCGGCACCACCGCTCGAATCTTGCGGTCGGTCCATTCTTCATAACTTATCCGCTCCGGTTCAGCGGTTTGATCATACCAAGCTTGCCAAACAGAGCGGTTCAAAGGTGTTCGTACCATCCCTGGGCAAATGGTGTTGACTCGAATTTTGTGCTGAGCAAGATCCTTGGCTAGGCATTGCGAAAAATTGATATTGGCAGCTTTGCTCGCACTATAAGGAGGGTCGGTTTGAGAACCGATCTGACCTGCTACGGATGCCAAAAAGATCATCGTCCCCCTGCGATTCGCAATCATGTGCGGCGCAATCGCGTGGGCGACATGAACCATTCCCATCACGTTCACTTCGATTGTTCGCAACCAATCGGTCGGGACCAGATTGCTAAACGGAAAACCAAACTTGCCCGAACCAATCGCCGCACCATGTACCAAATGGCAGATCCCTCCGATCGCATCGATTGTTTTCGGTACTGCCGCTTGCACCATGGATTCGCTGGTCACATCCACTTGAATCCCGACCGTTCGAACTAGATAGCGGGAGGCAAGCTCAGCGGCAACTCGCTCGATATCGGGCGAACTGTCCCATAGTGCTACTCGAACTCCTTCTTCTGCAAAGCACTCCGCTGTCGCAAGTCCGATGCCGCTAGCCCCGCCGACGACGACTGCGGTGTTACCTTTAAGATGCAAATCCATATCGCTACGTTTGGTTTTTGAGTCGTGAGAAGGATGTTCGTTGGGGGCCCGACGGAACTAGCAGTAATAGCCGCACTGCGGAAGGTATTCGTTTTCTCGAAGCAAGTTCAAACCGCTTTCGATAAAGCCAGATGGTAGTTTCTCACCACTATAGAGCAAGGGTGGTTCGAACTCCATCGAGCGCTCGCCATAGGCCATACAATGGTCGAGTACCTTGTTGGCGTTGGCAAATGCATTGCCAGCAGGAAATTTCGCGACGATGGTAAAGGCCTGCTCAACCACTCGCTCGAGTTTCATGGAAAGCATGCGAGCTTGATCCAAGCGTCCGTCATCGACCAAGCATTGCAGTTCGTCCAATTGGCGAGAAAACACGTTTGCTGTACTTAAGAGAAAGCCGTCATAAGGACCGCCAGCCCCTCGTGGCCACGCGGCGTATCCACCTTTTTCGGCCCCGCGAACCATGAAGACTCCGCCAAGATCAACATGGCTCAACGCAACTTGATCGGTTCCGCTAGTGTCCTTGAAAAGAATGAAATTAGGAAACTCTTGCGCCAGCAAAGCGACGGTCTCCGGTGCCATTTCATTCTGTGTGACCTGCGGCAATTGATAGAGCGCGGTAGGCCATCCTTGTTCAAGTACACGTGCAAGTCCTGAATGTATCATGACCTGGGTAAGTTCACTTCCTTTGGGCGGGCAAACAGTGCAGCCGGCAACGGCTGGATGCGAACGAAGGCCTTCCATCGCGGTGAGACAGGTGAGCACTTCCTCAAGGTTGGTTTTCAAAATACCAATCAAGACGCGGATCCCTAATTCTTGAGCTGCATCGAGAACAATTGCAAGCAGCGCACGAATATCGGTATCGTTCATCTCCCAACCTTCACCGGTGGAACCTGGTACGAGAATGCCCCTTACGCGAGGTGATATGTCCTGCATGTGGGCCTGGATTCGTTTTTTGTCTGGAGCTCCGGCCGCACTAAAGTGTGTTAGTGTCGGGCACCACAGACGCGGAATTCCGGATGGAAACTGTTGTGATTGAAGTTGCTGACGTCTTGTCATCGCGGTCACGCCCTGATCTGTCGCAATTTGATTTGTCGCAATTTGATTTTTGAGGTAAGGAGCTCGTCCACTACGGTCACCAAAGCATTTCGCGAAATTGAGTTTTGCATGATTACTTGTGCATCGGAGCCTAGCTTGGCTGTGATTTCATAGTACCAATCACGCTCCGCGTGATTTCCGCATTTCAAAAACCTATGGTTTTTGAGGCAATATCACGCAGAGCGTAATGGGTTCTTTCGTCGGATCCAAAAAAATCACAGCCTCTCCGCGTCGTGATCCTTGCGACGCGGAGCGTCGCACAACTAAGCCCCTCTCAAGTCAGTTAGCCCTTGATGTCATAGCACCAAACGTCCCCTTGGTCCCGAAGGTAGAGCTTGCCATTCGAAATCACTGGGTGCGTCCAAGGCTTGGCACTTCCGTTGTCCTTGGTGCCCGGTGGAGTGAATGTCCCCAACGGTTTAAAGCCTTCCGGAGACGCTTCGATCATTGCCAGCTCATTTTTCACACTATGCAAATACAAACGCCCATCTGCAAAACAAACCGACGCCGAACCAATCCCACGATCCTGCCATTTGATTGCACCCGTCATGAAATCGACGCAAGCCATCGTCTCACCGATCGAACCAAATAGATTTCCATCGATCAACACGCTTCCTCCCATCCCTGCCGGCAATGATTTTGCAAAGTAGAGTTCTTGCGGCTCGCTTTTCGTTCCTGTCACTTTCACAAGTCCGCCACCCACGCGACTTGCAGCCGAATAAATATAGTTGCCGCTTACGATCGGAGTTGCAATGTTCGCTTGCGCGTCCGACGTTTTGGTATATCTCCAAATCAACTCACCCGTATCGGCTTTGAGTCCGACGATTCCTTTCCCCAGGTAAATAACATATTGCTTCACACCATCCACATTGGCAGTGACCGGAGATGCATAGCTGGCGGCATCTGCCTCGGGCATAGCGGATTTCCATACCAGCGCACCTGTCGATTTTTGCAATGCAACGACCGTTGACGTGGCACCACCTGGCGAGCAGATCAATATGTCGCCATCGATGAGTGGGGACTCGGTATAGGCCCACATGCCAGCGACGCCACCAAAGTCAGTTCGTAGATTCTTCGACCACTTCTTTTGTCCTGACTTAATATCGAGACAAACTAGATCACCATCGGAGCCGAGCGCGTATACGGAATCGCCAGAGATCGTTGGAGTGGCTCGCGTGCCCGGATACTGCGGCCCTTGGTTCGGGCCGACTTTACCGATGGCGGTCGACCAGAGTTTGTTGCCATTGGACGCGGAAAGGGCCAGGACCTCTTCCTTTTCGTTTCCTTGATTGGAGATCACGAACAACTGTTCGCCAACCACCGATGGAGTAGAAAACCCGCTGCCGATATTCTTCGCCTGCCATAGCAGCTTTGGTCCCCCGTCAGGCCACTTGGCTAACAACCCTTTTTCGGCCGACTTGCCATCCCGCTGTGGACCACGCCACTGAGCCCAGTCCTCCGCAGACGAAACGCTTGATGTCAAAGTCAGTGAGACAAGCGCGAAAGCGATTTGTTTTCCAAAGTTCCACTTCATAGACGACTCTCCGGTGATTGTTGAATTCAGACAGGTTTAGTGAGATCCAGATTGTAGCGGTTTTATCTCGTCGACGAAAACGCGGCGAACGCCCTCCGGCGAATTGTCACTTTCGCATCAAGATCGTTGTCGAAGCGTCTAGAACAACTCGCTCAACACAAGTTCAATCGTTTTGTCGCCAATTTGCGTTTGGATCGTCTCGTTCCGTCCAAAAACTTGTTGCACGCCAGGTGCTGAATTCACGTAGCGTTCGATATGTTTTCCTTCGAGATTTACGATCCAGTACTCTTCGACTCCAGACGAAAAATAAATTGCTGCCTTGGCGCGATCTTTTTGGATGGATGAGTCGGCAACTTCTATTATCAATCTGCAATCGTTCCCCGCAGGATGGCCATCACGAAAGTCCGTGATGGAACCGCGAACCACTGCCAAATCCGGCTCCGGCTCACTGCGAGGAGTTGTTATGGGAAGTTGACATCGGCATATCCATCCGCTGAGCAATTGTGCATTCAGCCAAATATTTAAGAACTGAACTGCAAATCCATGAGCGTGTCCGTGATTCATTTTTTCTACAATCCATCCTTCAAGAAGCTCGACACGATCGTTAGGAGTAAGGACCCCCAACTCGCCCAATTGATGATACTGGGCGACCGTAAACTTACGGATCTGCAAAGGGGGAGCAAACTCTGAATTCAATTCGATTGCTGATGACATGAACGGCCCCGAGAATTGGTACGAACTCTGTAGCAAATACGCAGGATCGCATTATAGCGTGTCGCGTTTCGATATGCCCCCAATCCTTGCAGCTCACTTAGAAGGCTATTTCGCAATTAATGGGAGATTTGCTGTAAGATATCGGTCCGGCCCGATAGTCACTCATGGAGGATTAACATGGCAGTCGCACCCAATACCCGCAATAGCTTGATCGCGGTCTCAAAAGCGGTCTGCAAATTCGAAGTGTCACCGGATCGTGGACGGTTTCGTACTTGGCTTTACGCCGTAGGCAGGAACGTTTGCTTGCGTTACCTCTCACGGCTTCGTTCGCGAGAACTTTCCGGCGAGAACACAGAACTTACCGCAATGCTGGCTGCGGTCCCAAGTCGAGACTCTCTCGAATCCCAAGAGATACGGCTCGAGCTGCAGCGACACATGTTCATCTCGATGTCGCAACAATTGCGAGACGAGTTTCACGCCAATACCTGGGCTGCGTTTTGGCAGACGGCCGTTGAAAACCATTCGGTTCAAACCGTCGCCAATGGACTGAAGATGTCCGTCGGTTCTGTCTATGTGGCCCGAAGCCGGGTCATGGCTCGCCTCAAACAACGCGTTCAAGATGTGATGCTCGAGGATGAACTCGAAGTCATCGAGCTTCTGAGGAAATTGGAAACAACATAAGGAACTCTGGCAAACCGAGTTTGATTCACTTGAAATTAGTCTCCAAATTCTGAAGGACAGTGGGATGCAACAGAGTTCGCAATCCATCTTCGAAAATTCGGAGGATTCATCCCAAGTTTCCTTTGAGAAACAATTGACCCAATTAAAAGCGTTTCTTAGCCAACTAGAAGCTCCAGCGTATCAACCTGTCCAGTACGCCCCCTCTGTGAATTGAACAAACTCATTTACCTACTGGAGATCAGACTCATGATTTATCGATACTTTGTTTTTTGCTTCGTGATTTGTGGAGCTTCGGTTGCCAATGGAGAAACTTCCTATCAAACACAGGCGCACCTAAGTGCCATGAGTGGGGAATTGGAGATTGATTGCGATTTGGATAAGGTCGACTTGCCAGAGGCAGGTAAGCGTGCTGGTGTTCAAGCGGTCACCGCGGCCCGACATCCAAAATTGCTTCAGGCATTGAAGGAGGCTAAGACGGAATCAGAAAAAGTGGACGCGGCTAAAAAACTAGAAGCGAATTATCGCGCTCATTACGCCGTCGAGACCGAGTGGCGACTGAAAAGCCTTGCGGAACTTGAAAAACGGCTCGAAGAGATGCGAGCCCAGTTGAAAGAACGAGCAGCCTCGGAAGAGAAGTACGTTGAAGCGGCGATGACCCCCGCCAAGCTACATGCACTAGGGATCGCGGCAGAGCCTCGGAAACTGAAAGGCTCGAGTTCGCAGGGGGGCCTTTCGGTGCCATCACCACAGTTCACCGATCCCGCGCCTGTGCTTCCAATGAGTACCAGTTCCCAGTAGGCCACTCTTGCCGAAAGTGATTTTGCAGTGTCAATAGTGCATGCGTCACAAGGCCCGCCGCTGCACGGGTTAAACATGAGGAGTCGCATCCGGCAGATGCAACCTACGGCGCGCGATGTACATCGCGAAAAATCTGGTAATATATTGACATATGGCCGACAATATTTCGCTTCCAGACTCCGCCCCTGCACCCATTTGGGCCGACGCACCTTGGTCCAAGATTCTGTTAGCAGGCTTGTGGTTCTTTTTGATCATGGTCGCATACTACGTATTGAAGGCGCTTCGCGATGCGATGGCTAGCCCGCAAGCTGACCTGCTGAATCGACTATATCTTGCCACGTTTGTATTTACTCTGTTGACCTCGTATGTATACAGCGTGGTCGTCAGCAAAGCGTCCCGAGGGCAACTGATCTTTTGGGCCATTCAATTTTTTGTTCTGTGGATCGCTGGCTTCCTCTATTGGATCGATCTGAACAATCCAGGCACTGTTGCGACCGCAGTCTATTTCGTTTGGGTCAGCGTTTTCAACCTTTTCGTCGTGGCTATTTTTTGGAGCGTGATGGCGGATACATTTTCGAAAGATGAGGGGAAACTTTGGTTCGGAGCGATCGCAGCTGGAGGTTCGCTGGGCTCCATCGCAGGTTCGCTATTGGCCAGCGCGATTTCGAAACACCCCAGCGCTTTGCTTTCTACAAGCATTGTTTGTTTGGAGCTGACCCTGGTCGTTGCATGGTTCCTAATGAGGATTTCAAGAGCAAACAACGAGTCTATTGCCAAAGAAGATGCTGCGATCGGTGGCAGTCTTTGGAGCGGCCTGCAACATGTATTTGCTTCTCGATATCTTGGGCTGTTGTGCCTGTACGTCGTACTCGGAAAGTTTGCGGCTACATTCATTTACAATAACTTGCAATTGGTTTTGAAAGTCGAAATGCCCGCGCTGCAAGATCGACTCAGTCTGTTCGCAACCATGAACATATGGACTCAATGCGGATCGCTGTTGCTGCAAGGGATCATCGCTGGCTTCGTGATGCGACGTTTTGGCGTGGGGACAGCGCTCGCGATTCCAGCACTGACTCTTGCGGTACTTTTCAGTTGGTTAGGATTCGATGACAGTTTGAGTGTCTTCGCGATTGCGCAGGTCACTCAGCAGATCGTTGGCTACGGTTTAATGACTCCCGCTCAGCATGTTCTGTTTACGGTCGTTCCGCGCGAAGACAAATTTCAATCGAAAGGCTTTATCGATACGGTCGTGTTTCGATTTAGCGATGTTGCTGCTGGAAACGTGGTCAAGGCAATGGAGCAGTTGCACTACAACATGACCATATTGTGCTTTGGCATGCTGCCTATGATGATGGTGTGGTTTGGAATCGCCGCCTACCTTGGTGGTCAATATGCGCTTCGAGCAAAGGTAGGTCACTCTTGCCGAGAGTAACCTGGGACCACCAAGAAAGCATTCATCCAATGGCTTATTGCTGCTCATCCTACTTTTTGGAAGGCGACTTTGGGGCATGTTTGTCAGCCCGCCTCTCATCGCCCGCCGCTGCGCCGGTTAAACATGGATAGTCGCATCCGGCAGATGCGACCTTCTTCAGAGCATGTCTAGCGGGTCGATGTCGATTAAGTACAAATTGTCGCCGGTCGCTTTGATCGACGCTTGGACTCGAGAAAGGATGGCATTCAGCGCGCCAGGTTCCCTCGAAATCAGCATCGCATGAAATCGATAGTGCCCTCTCAATTTCGCAATCGGCGGCGGCGCAGGACCGAGTACTCGCACAGGTGCTGCGGTCTTTGAGATCTCCATTTGGATCTTTTTGACAATTCCTTCCGCAAACTCTTCGGCCTCCAATTGCACTGGGCCTCGCATGATGATGCGAGCCAGCGAAGCATAAGGCGGATAGCCAAACTGTTCGCGTTGCAGGAGTTCTTGATCCGAGAAACTCTTGTAGTCGTGCTTGCAAGCAGCAATGATTGCTGGATGGTCCGGCGAATAAGTCTGAACGAGCACGATGCCACCCCGTTCGCCGCGCCCCGTGCGCCCCGCTACTTGCGTCACCAATTGGAAGGTCTTTTCCGAAGCGCGAAAGTCGGGGAAATGAAGCGCGGTATCGGCGTTGATCACACCTACCAACAAAACATTTGGGAAATCGAGCCCCTTGGCGATCATTTGAGTTCCCATCAAAATCTGAATGCGACCTGCTCGAAAGTCAGCTTGAACCCGTTCATGACTCCCCGGCTTTTTCATCGTGTCGGAATCCATTCTTGCAATCGCGGCGTCAGGAAACCGCTGCTGCACTTCCATTTCCAATTTCTGTGTACCCAGTCCCGCAAATCGAATGGCTTCAAAACCGCACTTCTGACAAACTTGAGGGACCGCAATCGTGTAGTCGCAAAAATGACACAACGCTTTGCTTCCCTCGCGATGATGCGTCAAAGCCAAATCGCAATCTGGACAAGTGACCACATGCCCGCACGCTGGACACTGGATCGATGTCGCGAAGCCTCGGCGATTGAGCAACAAGATTGTTTGACCATTCTCTGCCAACGTCTTTTCGATGGCTTGAACAAGCGGTTGTGAAATACTGCCTCGATCGACATCGATACGATTGGATCGCATGTCGATCGTGGTCACCTCCGGAAGTGGCCGATTCAAAATGCGGCGGGGCAGCGCCACCTTTTTGTATTGGCCAATCGTCGCTCGATGAAAAGTTTCTAGAGATGGTGTCGCCGAACCTAAGACGAGCGGGATTCGTTCCAACGATGCGCGATGGATGGCCACGTCGCGAGCGTGGTAACGCGGTATAGTCTCTTGCTTGAACGAGTTCTCGTGCTCTTCATCGAGAATGATCAAGCCGAGATAGGGTGCCGGAGCAAAGATCGCGCTTCGAGGGCCGATGATCACTTGCACGGCCCCCTCTGAGATTCGTTTCCATTGGTAGTGGCGCTCCGGCCCACTCATCTTCGAGTGGAGGACCGCAACACTGGCAAAACGGTTCTGGAATCGCGAGCGTGTTTGCGGTGTTAGGCTGATCTCGGGAACAAGCACGATCGCTTGTCGTCCGTAGGAAATCACTTGCTCGATCGATTGCATGTAAACTTCCGTTTTGCCGCTGCCGGTCACGCCGTGCAACAGGATCGTTTCATGCTCGCCCGAGTCGATAGCGCCATAGATCGTTTGCAAAGCGATACGCTGATCAGAGGAAAGGGCTGGCGGAAGGATTCTTTCGTAGACTTCGGCGGGAACATCTTTGCCGAAGGTCATGACACGTTCCATATACGACTCGACGAATTCAAGCTCACATAGCTTTTTGATGATGCCGTCGGAGCATTGAGCGAGGTGTCTGAGTTGTTCCTGAGAAAGTGGTTCATCGGCCAAGATCAATTGCTGCAAAGTTTGACGCTGCTTGACGGTCAGTGACTTGATGAGCGTGTCATCGCTGGCCTTGAGCGATGGTTTTAAAAGCGTTTGGTTGCGAGTTCCTGCGCCCGCTCGCACGCCAGCCGGAATGACCGCTTCGAAGACTTGGCCGATAGGGACGAGATAATAACGGCTCATCCACTGGATCAATTGCAGCAGATTCGAATTGCAGAGGGGCTCTGGATCGATTGCCCGTAAAATTGGCTTGATGAGCTCACGCGGATGCTGGCTGATGTGGACGGCGATCGTGTAACCGACGATCTCGCGATTGCCTCTGCCCAACGGCACTACAACTCGCATCGCTGGCTTGATCAATCCGCCGAGTTCATCGGGGATACAATAGTCGTATGGACCGAAGGGGGCTTCGGGGAAAGCAACTAAGGCGCACGGAGTCTCTGCCGCCGCATCGATTTCCCATGGGGCGAGTTCGTTGGTAAACAACTCCCCCTGTTGGTAGTCCATGCGTGATGTTAGAAGTTAGTAAGGTAGGTCGCTCCTGCCGGGTGCGACTTGGTGCTGTTTAGCTCAAGTCGCACCCGGCAGGTGCGACCTACGGTGCGACTTTACGTCACGCGCGAGGTGATTTCGCTGACGCAGTCGTCGACTTTGATACGCCATTGTTCGAGCGTATCTCGGTCGCGAATCGTGACTGTGCGGTCTTGCAGAGTTTGCGTATCGACGGTGATGCAGTAAGGTGTACCGATCTCGTCCTGCCTGCGGTAGCGTCGGCCCACAGCAGCCTTCTCGTCGTAGAAGACATTGAACTTCTGTTTGAGAGCCGTGTAGATCTCTTTGGCGACTTCCGGCATGCCGTCTTTTTTGACCAGTGGTAGGATCGCCGCTTTGACAGGTGCCAACCTCGGGTGCAGTTTCATAACAGACCGGGTCTGCAATTTACCGTCCTCATCCGGTGCCTCGTCTTCGTGGTAGGCTTGGCAAAGAAAGGCGAGGGTTGCTCGATCTGCACCCGCCGATGGCTCGATCACGTGCGGGATGAAGCGTTCGTTGGTAAGGTCATCGCGATAGGAAAGGTCTTTGCCGCTGCCCCGGTGGCGTGGTTTGCCTTCCTCATTGAGTTCCAGTTCGAGCGGACGTTTTTTTGGATCGAGTTTTCCTTCGGAATGCGATCGCAAATCGAAATCGCCGCGATGTGCGATCCCCTCGAGTTCGCCGTATTCACCTTCAGGCAGGAACGGGAATGCGTATTCGATATCGGCGGTGCCGCAGGAGTAGTGGCTCAGTTCC
>JBBRGW010000104.1:0-10534 GCA_038223525.1 Pirellulales bacterium | reverse complement strand
CCAGAGACGGGGTCATCCCCCATCAAAAAGCAACGCCGAACGACCCGAGCCATGGTATGGACGGCAACGATTTCAGAGGGGTCAAAGATCTCTGCCCTAGACAATCTCATCGCTATTCACTCCATCGAAAGGAACCAACGACTAACCAATGAGTTCAAGATAAGAAATCCAAATTCAACTTGCAACTACCCACCCAAACAAAAGGTGTGTCCCTTTGTGTGTTGTGTGTGTCCGTGTGCCTTTGTGTGTTGACTTCGTAGTATCTTGCGTAAACGTGACGGCCGTAAAGGCCGCGGTCGAGTTCAGGATCACAATCGCTATCCTAACGCTTTCTTCGCGGAACACGGGTTACTCAGCTTAACGGAAACCCGTGCTCGTGAATGTCAATCCTTGAAAAGGAAGCCACAAGCTTAACTATCGACTGGAGAGCCGGATGCGGGAAATCCGCCAGTCCGGTTCGGAGGGAGGGGAGCCGCAATCCAATGCGGCTTGCCTACCCCTATCTTTTGTCGGCTATGTCAACATGAAACGTAGCTACCGCTTCCCATATTTTCCATTCGATGGTTTTACACCGAGTTGTCGAAGCCGGAGCTCTCCTTGAGAGATTATCTGCTTGGCATTTTCGATAACGTTGTGCAAGTTGCTCGCTTGTTGTTTCTGATGAGCCGCAGCGATGGTGACAGGTTTCATTTTATCTGTTTCCGTTTGTTTCTCGTTGCGAGCCTTTTCGAGTGTTCGTTTGGCGTCTCGCCATTCTTTGCTCTGATCGAACAGCATCGTTCGGATCTCACTAACTCGTTGTTCGACTTCCGAAGTGTACTCCTTTGCCGATTTGTAGTCCTGACTATTTTTAACAGTTTGCCGTTCTGATTCGCTCAGTCTGGATAACTCAAAGAATGGAGAATTCGTTCCAACCTTTTCGTCCTCAGGAACGTTGGCCACGCTACGAATGGCGCGAATTAAGTCCAGATTTCCGCTGTCGGCGTCTTTCGTGGCTTTAGCAAATTGGGAATCGTCGGCTTGATCCGCAAGGATATCTGCCTCGATCATTTGGACAGCCTCGAACGCTTTGTGTGCGTCGTCGTTTGCTGACTCGATCTCAGAGCGGAGGACGTTTAATTTCGACATCGCCTCGTAGACATTTGATTGCGTCATTGATGATTTTGATTCGGCACTGGCTAAGACCTGACGTGCCAATACTAATTGCGACTGGAGACCATTGATCATTTGCGATTTTTGAGCTTGGACGATTGCAGCAGCCTGCCGATGGTAGGAGCTGTTGCGATGACGGCTGCGGTACTGGGCCTCTGCGATTCCGCTGCAAGCAAAAAGGAAGACAATAAGAACTACAGGCAGTCCGATGCAACGCTTCATCATGGGATCTTTTCGCATTTTAGGCAAACTTCTTCACGCTGGGCTATCTTTTACTACCAAAGTATATTCCCGACGCGTACTCCTAAGCTAGTTCGCAAAGATTACGTTTTAGACAGGTCGTGCTGTACGCTGCTAGCGTCCGACGAAAATGGTTCACAAGTTCCTGCACTAAAAAAACTATCGGGCGGAGTCTATCTCGTTAGGAAAAGAATCACGTTGGGACCCGCCGTGCCACAATTCGATAGACCGCTAACGATCTTTCGTCCTTTCCTTCCCACTTCCGAGTGCTATAGTTCCTTCTATTGGCACAGGGATGCGTATCCCGTTCGCCTTGTTTTCGGTCTACTTAATGAAGTGCAACCAATCGCGGAGTTGGGTGTACGGTATATAGTCAGCCGACGAGTGGGAATGCTGTAGCATTCCGGTCCGTCGGCTTTGTTCGTTTTTACACCTACCAAAAGGAATCTTGTTATGAATCGATTTTCAATTGCCGTTGTCTTCGGCACCTCAGTTTTTCTTTACAGCAATTTAGCACAGGCCCAATTCGGAGGGGTACAAGTCCGGGTGGGAGGATACGGAACGGGTGTCCGCGTTGGCAACTTCAGCTATGGCAATGGGCTCTATGGTAACTACGGCAATGGCTACGGCTATGGGAATGGCTTTGCAAATCCATACTATGGCAACTACAGCAGTGGGTACGGCAGCTACCAGAATCGAGGCTACTACAACAATGGCTTCGGATACAACAATTACCCCAATGCTGGTTACCGATATGTCGCACCGCAATACTATTCGGTCCCAACACGTAGCTACCCAATTCGAAGATATCGATACCGATAACGCCCGATGCATTGCTATCGCATTGCCGGACTTTGCTAGAATTGGATTCGTGATCGCAACGGTGATCATGAACCCAAAAAAGTCCGTTTGACAAGTGGCTGAGGCCAAAGTCAGGTAATTCTCGATGTTTTTAACCCATTTTTCATTCGCTGCAAATCTTTGCGTTTTGAGTTTGATCCTATCCGACCCATTAAGCGCGATGCAGCGCCCGGAGGACCAGGAACAAGGCCCTGCGTTAAGCCCCAGAGATGCGTTGTCGAAGTTCCATGTCGCGGAAGGTTACTCTGTTCAAACAGTTCTTACGGAACCGCAGATAAGTCAACCGCTCAGTACGACGCACGATGCACAAGGTCGACTTTGGGTCGTTCAGTATCTTCAGTATCCTGAACCTGCTGGGCTGCGGCGTTTGAGCCGAGATAACTTTTGGCGAACCGTCTATGATTCGGTTCCATTGCCACCTGGCTACGGTGGCGTTCCAGGTGCGGATAAAATTACCATCCATGAAGATCGCGATGGGAACGGTTCGCTAGAGACCGAAACCACCTTTGTCGATGGACTCAACATTGCGACCTCAGTGGTTCCAACGGGCGATGGTGCCTGGGTTCTCAACCCACCTTATCTTCTTTACTACGCGGACAAAAATCGGGACCTGAAAGCAGACGGGCCACCGGAGGTACATCTCGAAGGCTTTGGACTCGAGGATACACACTCGGTCGTAAACAGTTTGTGCATGGGGCCAGATGGATGGTTGTATGCCGCGCAAGGTAGCACGGTCAGTGGCAACGTTCGCCGCTACGGTTCCAGCGATGTAGGAAAACGCTCCATGGGCCAAGCGATCTGGCGATATCATCCAACCATGCGTCAATATGAGATTTTTGCAGAAGGGGGTGGTAATGCATTCTCTGTCGCGTTTGATAACAACGGCGAAATTTTCTCCGGGCACAATGGTGGAGACACGAGAGGGTTTCATTACCTTCAAGAAGCATACTATCGGAAGGGATTTAACAAACACGGAGGGCTTTCGAATCCAAACTCCTTCGGATACCTCGATCCGATGAAGCATCCACCCATCCAACGGTTCACTCACGCCATGATGATGACGGAGGGAACCGCATTTGGCGCATCGATGCCTCAATCGATGCTAGCTGTCGATCCACTGCATGGCAAACTGATTCAAACTCAATTATCTGAGATCGGTTCGACATTCGAAACCAAGGATATAGAAGATACACTCAGCAGCGACGACAAATGGTTTCGACCCGTCGCAATCCAAGACGGCCCGGATGGCTCTGCGTTTGTGTGCGACTGGTATGATTTCCAAGTAGCGCATCTTTATGCGCACGTCGGCAAGATGGATCGCGATCATGGTAGGATCTATAGGGTGTTCCCAGAGAAAATAGAGTTGGCTGACGCTTGGGAGCCAATGCGGGCGTCAGGGAGCGACCGAGCATCTCTTCAATACTTGCTCAACCATCTCGATCATCCCTATCGCTGGCAGCGATGGAAAGCGCGTGAATTGATCGCCAACCACCCGCTTCGCGATGAACTATTCGAAGCGATAGAGCAACGAACCCAAGAGAAAGGTCCAATCGGTTTGGAGTCGCTTTGGACTGCACATGCATGTGGTTGGCTGACTGATACAATTCCTTTTCGAGGTGGCAAGTCACTTCGATTGGACACGTTGCTAACCAACGGGAATCCAGCCGTGCGGGCTTGGGTTGTTCGCCTTGTATGCGATGATCGCTCTATCCGTCGAGATACCGCAACATTGATCGAATCGCTCGCGTCTTCCGAATCCAATGTTAAGGTGTTATGTCAACTCGCAAGCTCAGCGAAACGTCTTAGTGGGGATGTCGCACTACCGATTGTTTCCCGACTCCTGTCTAGGGATTTGCCGGAGAAAGATCTCTCGTTGCCGATCATGCTTTGGTGGGCGATCGAGCCGCATTCGTCGGAACCGGGGCTCATTCTAGCCAAGCTGCAGCGCAGCAGTCGTTTTTGGAGCAGCGAGATTGGTGCAAATAGAATCGTTCCCAATTTGATCGAGGTTTGGGCAAAGGCGAACACACCGTCCAGCATGGGTGCTATTTCAAAATTGCTAAGCGAAATCAAACAACAGCCCGAATCGATTCGACCCAACGCAGCAGAGCAAGCGATGACGGCGTTGGAACGCGCGCTTGTAGGCCGATCCTGGCTGGGCGTTTCCGATGAATTGCTAGACGACCTAATCGCTCTCGGGCAACCTTCGCTCCCTTTGCGATTGAGACGAGCGGACAAAGCTGCGATTGATGATGCAATAGCTTTATTAATCAACACCAAAGCGAGTGCACCAAGTCGAATCCAGATTGCTCAGTTAGTCAGCGAAATGCACTGCGTGGAAGCTTTTCCGAGTTTGCTTCAGATATCAAGCAACTCTGTTGAGTCAGAGTCGATCCGCGAAGCAGCAATCTCGGCCTTGACCGCATTTGACGACCCAAAAGTCCCAGAGACAATGATCCGTGTATGGGGAGAATTAACTCCTAAACTTCGTGCGGTAGCGGGCTCTGTATTCGGAGCTCGCGCTTCGTGGACGAGTACTTGGCTGGAAGCATGCGCAACCAAAAGTGTCGATGCCAAGTCGATGCCGATCGAAGGTGTACGCGCCATGCGATTGCATAATAACGAGTCGTTGCAAAAGACAATGATCGAAATTTACACTGGATTGCAAGGTCCCGATTTGGTGCAAGCTCAAAAGATAGTGACCGGCATTATCGAACGCATTGCTACGATCGAAGGCGATCCGTATCGCGGGAAGAAGCAATTCGTTTCCGATTGTGCGCGATGCCATAAGCTCTATGCAGAAGGAGGAGAGATCGGTCCCGACTTGACCGGCTATCAACGCGACCAACTCCAAACATTACTGCGAAACATCGTTGCGCCGAGTTTGGAAATACGCGAAGGGTACCAAACAGTAGGTGTTCGTATGGTTGACGGCACTGTATTGATCGGTTTTATTGAGAACCAAACGGAGGACCAATTGGCCTTGAAGGGAATCGACGGAAAATCGCATGTAATCGCCAAATCGGAAATTGAGCAAGTGCTACAGCAGTCTTCGTCCATCATGCCCGAGGGGATGTTGAACGGATTGACTGATCAACAAATTGCGGATTTGCTTGCGTATTTGCGCAGCTCACAACCGTTGAGCGATGGATGATCGTTCCTGCGTACGTGTTCAGCCGAAGAGCGTCGTGATCGGTTTACCCTCATCAAGCAAATTGTAGGGACGCCCCTGTTTGTCCTTGGCATGCAGATCTTCGATTCCCATCGCATGATAGACCGTCTTAGTGATATCGGCTGGAGTTACTGGATGCTCAGCCGGATACTCTCCGAATCGATCGCTAGAACCAAAAATTTGGCCGCCGCGAATACCTCCCCCCGCCATGACGACACTCATGCAATGAGTCCAATGGTCTCTGCCAGCACCATTTGGGCCGCCCGATCGTGGGTCCCCTATTTTTGGTTTACGGCCCATCTCGCTCGTGACCATCAACAGCGTTTGGTCCAATAGCCCGCGCTGATGCAAATCTTCGACCAATGCAGAGAACGCTTGATCAAATTCAGGCAGTAAGTTCTCTCGTAAGCATTCAAAGTTGTTTGCATGGGTATCCCAACCGCCAGCGCTTTTGCATTTGTAGGCGATCGCTTCGTTCTCTTTCCAGAACACGGTAATAAAGGGGACTTCGGCCTCCACCAGACGACGGGCCAATAGCAAACTGGTGGAGTTCACCGTTTTACCATAGCGAGTGCGCATCGATTCAGGTTCGCTTGCGACATCAAACGCGGTGGTGGTTTTCGAAGACATCATCAAATCCATGGTTCTGTGTTGATGTTCCTTCCAAGTACGAATAGATCCATCTCGCTCTAGTCCTCGCCTCGCAGCGTCCAATGTTTCGAACAGCTTGTGCCGAGACTGCAAATGGGCAGGTGTGACATCACCAGCTAAGACGAGCGAGGGGGATTGAAACTTCAACGGCTCCTCGAGACTGCCATGCACATAAAGCGGTTCGAACTCTGCTCCGAGCTTTGCTGAAAATTGCCCAGGCCGCGTATAAGGTGCCTTACTTGGTTTGTGGGGCAAAGAAACCACGTTGGGTAGACTTGGATGGACAGGGCAACGCGAGCCAACCACGGATCCCATAAACGGCCAATCATCAGGATACGGTCGCCGGTCGTTTCCTTGTGAGAGAAAAGTCGGATCAGGAACGTGGCCAGTCAACTGGTAATAGTATCCTGCATGATGATCATTCGTGCTCACGGTCCCGGACACGGAGCGAATCACCGCTAGATGATGCATTTGCTTGGCCGTCAAAGGGAGATGCTCACCGATCGAGATACCGGCCGCGGTGGTTTGAATCGATCGAAATGGACCTCGGTATTCGGAGGGTGCGTTTGGTTTCAAATCCCACATGTCGATATGGGATGAGCCACCGCAAAGAAAGAAAAGGATGACGGACTTTGCACGGCCTTTGCCTGCTGATGTTGAACCCAGCTCGCCCGTAGACGCAAGCATTGGTTTGGGGATACCAAAAGACAATCCTGCAATCCCGGTCGCGGATGCAACCAAAAAGGCACGTCGATCACCGATGATGTTTCGTCTAGATCGTGACATCCTGAGTTCCTGCCGTTGCTGGCTTCATGAAAAAAGAGGGGCATGGCTGTGCATCGAATTGGATCAAGGGTATCTTTTCCAATCAATAACTAAGTACATTTCTCGCAATCCACTATGGGATAGTTTACACAATGCCACAAATCACAGTTGAAGGAATCGGAACATTTGAAGTTCCATCAGGCAAGCGTTTGGCGTCTGCTCTTCGCGACGAGGCAGGTACAGATCAATTGCATGCTTGCGGGGGCAAGGCGCGTTGCACGACCTGCCGAGTCGAATTTATCGCTGGCGAACCGGACAAAATGACGGTGGCTGAAAAACAAGTATTGGCTGCCAAAGGTGCTACAGGAGTTCGCCTCAGCTGCCAAATACTCTGCGAGTCGGATATGACGGTCAGGGTAATCAGTCGCTTGGAGGGGAGTGGACGCAAGGATTGCGGTTCACCACTGGCCGAGTCTATCGAACCGACACCGGTCGAATGGACCACGAAGTGACGCTTTTGGTCCGTCGACTGTCAGGGAGCACTAGTGCTCTGTCCGGTCTTAATTTTGGGGTACGCCTTAAGTTGTACGACGCTCCGCGTCGTAGGAATCACGACGCGGAGTGTCGTGCAACTAAGTTTGCCAACCCCCGTTTTTAATCTGGACGAAGCAACAAGCAGCCCAGCACATGTAAGTGGGCAAAACATGTAGGCGAGTCTCTCCGAGACTCGCAGAAATCAGCGTCTCGGAGAGACGCTGCTACGTGTATTAGACGAAGAAATTCCTGCTTTATCTTTGCGTGGGATCCGGAATGTTCTTTAGCATCGCCAACAATTGGCTGACCACTTCAGGTTGCGACTCGGCATGGTTCTGGGTCTCATCTGGATCCGTTTCGTAGTCGAACAGTTCGAACTGCTGCGATGCTTTGTCCTTGGACGGCAGAACCGTAAGCCGCCAGCGCTCGGTCCGAATACTCCTCTGGCCACCGGTCCAAAAACTATGTGCGGGTTTAAGGGAGGCAGTCGTTGGGTCCTTCAGATGAGTCAATAAACTACGACCATCAAGTCCCTGCGGACTCGGCAGGCTGCACAACTCCAACAAGGTTGGGAACAAGTCGACAGTCTCTACGGTGGCATCGCAAGCGAGGCCTGGCTTCGTTAGTGTTGGAGTTCGGATCATCAACGGGGAACGAACCGCTTTGTCGTACAGGCAGTGCTTTCCCCAGATACCGTGCTCCCCCAAGAGAAACCCGTGATCGCTCCACAGCACGACAATCGTGTTTTCCGCCAATCCTAGTTCTTGCAACGTAGAAAGCACTCGACCAACTTGTGCATCCATATAGCTCATGCTGGCCGCGTAAGCGTTTCGCAATTGTCTTGCATAGGAAACGTTGGTATCTGGATTGAGATTGGCCTCGTGCCCATAGTTGGAGCGAAACTCGCTGCTGTTGTGCCAGCCGGATGGCCAAGTTGGCTTGGCGGTTAGCATTTCCCCTAAGTCGGTTTCGTCGAGTGCATGCAAGTCATGCCACTTCTTCGGCGCCGCGAAAGGCAAATGCGGCTTGAAGAACCCGACTCCAAAAAACCAAGGTTGATTTTGCGAGGCTAATTGTTTCAGTGTTTGGATCGCTTCGGATGCAACCCAAGCGTCCGGATACGTTTCGTCAGGACCATCGTGCGATTCCCAAGCGGGGGATTTGCCCGGCGATCGAGCGGCACCGTTGGCGTAGCCGTGCATGATCGCCTCAGGGGATTTCCATGGACCATTGGGGATCCAAACGCGATCCCAAGCGCCGGGTAATTCTTCCGGGCCCTCCGCCCAATTCTTGCCAGTCAGTCCACCGGGATGATGCGTGATTTTACCGAGCGATAAAGTGCGATATCCGTTCTGTCGAAAAATGGCAGGCAAGCTTTTTGAACCCCACTCTTTTTGGGTTTGACTAATGCCACCGTTTCCAACTTGAGCTGGAACGCTAGGGTATTTCCCTCGCAACAGAGCGCATCGCGATGCACCGCATGTGGGGACTTGAACGTAGTGCCTGTTGAAGATTCGCGAGGTTTTGGCAAAGGCATCCATTTGCGGCGTTTTGGCATGCGACGAACTATACGCCCCGAGGTCGTTTCGCAGATCATCGATCGCGATGAAGAGCACGTTCCGCTTGGACTCGTCTGCGTGAAGTGTTTCCAAACTAAACGCGACGAAGGCCATGAATATAGAAAGTCGTTTCATATAGTTCTTCACAAGTTTGGGATGCACCACTGAATTTCGTACTTGGTGTCGCGATTGTACTCAACGTTAAGTACGCGCACGAGCGATTCAGAATTATTAGCCGTTTGGGCCTTAGCCTGGCCATCCGCACTAACGCGGCGGGATGTATTTGAGTTACAATGTTTGCTCCAACCCCGTTTCCCACCTAGCGAAAGTATTCTTCTACCATGCTTGTTCGACTATTTCTTGCTTTCGGTTCCAAACAATGGACTTCTGGGGCATTCGCCCTATGCGCAGTGATCGCAGGCTCGCAGGCGGTCAGCGGACAAGAGTACCTCAATGGAATCAAGTGGACAGCTCCCCCGATTATCACCCCTGGAACACAAAACTCCGAGCCGCCATCGGATGCTGTCGTGCTATTTAATGGCAAGGATAAATCGCAATGGAACAATGCCGATAGCTGGGAGGTTAAAGATGGTGAGCTGATCTGTGGCAAGGCCGAAATTCGGTCCAAAGCGGAATTCGGAGACTGCCAACTGCACATCGAATGGTCCGCTCCGACTCCACCCAAAGGAAGCGGCCAAGGGCGAGGCAATAGCGGCGTCTTCTTAATGGGTAGGTACGAGTTGCAAGTGCTGGACTCCTTCGACAATCTCACTTACTCGGATGGTCAAGCGGGTTCGATCTACAAGCAAACGCCTCCAATGGCAAACGCCATGCGTCGTCCGGGCGAATGGAACACGTACGATATCTTTTGGACGTGCCCACGATTCAAGGAAGATGGTGCCTTGGAAAGCCCCGCCTTCATCACAGCTGTTCACAATGGTGTGCTGATCCTGAACCATTTCCAACTGCTAGGTGACACACCTTTCAATCGACCTCCACAGTACAAGGCGCACGCACCTAAGGGACCCATCGCCATCCAAGATCACGGAAACCCTGTCCGCTTTCGAAATATTTGGATTCGAGAAGTGAAGACTGTTCAAGGAGTCAAGGAACGCGAACCCTTCCTTAAGAACGGAGCTAAAGAAACACCGATCTCGCAAACCGAAAAGAAGTAGCGAACAGAAAGTACGCATCGAGCTCCGCGTGATGTGTCCATGCATGACGTTTAGAGTTCGATGAACCGCTGGTTTACGTAAGGGATCATCTATGCGCTTTTTGCAATGCATCGCGTTTCTCATCTACAGCATGCTGGTTGGCTTGCAACCAGCATGCTCGGAATCTTGGCGTGCTGGAGCTGCATCGGCAATCATAACTCCCGATGAAGCAATGCCGATGGCTGGCTACGGTAGTCGGGACCGTCCATCGGACGGAAAGGTAACCGAACTCTACGCGAAAGCGCTTGTGCTCGAAGCCTCCAACAAATCCAAAGCTGTCATCGTAACCTTGGATTTGGTTGGAATCGATCGGGAGCTTGCCTTGGAAGTACGGCAACTCATTGCCGAAACACACGCCTTGAACATAGAGCGAATTCTACTTTGTT
>JBBRGW010000103.1:0-10593 GCA_038223525.1 Pirellulales bacterium | reverse complement strand
AGCATAAAAAGAACGTCGCGTGCCAAGATATTCTCCTCGAATAAGTCGAAAGTAAGGAAACCTAAGCACCTGCGCAGAAGTTTCTTCGTCTAATTCACGTAGCAGCGTCTCTCCGAGACGCTGATTTTTCCCCGAGTCTCTCCGAGACGCTGATTTCTACAAGTCTCGGAGAGACTTGCCTACGTGTTTTGCACACTCAATTGTGCAAGGCTGCTTATCTTAGCGAATCCAAAGTCCACTGTCAGCAAGCTGTATTTTCTAGTTCTCCTAGATTGTCCTGACGACGAGTTCACGGCATTCGACTTAGCAGCTATCCTAGTTTCTGCAAATTCCTTGTTCCGACTCTCGTGTTCCATCCAATCTATTCGTGAACGACCCAACACCTAGTGCCAATCCTTTGGCGGCGAACGCGGCAACAACTTTCCCTGATCGTTGGCAAGTGGCGCTAACGAAGCAGCTTCGCCCCAACGAAAAGGTGATCGCGTGGTTTGAACCCAACTTGGACGCGACGTTACGATTTGGCAGTGGCTTTGTAGTGCTCACAAATTTGGGTGTCATCGCTAAGCAACCTATTCCAGAAACGGAGACATCATCGCCGTGGCTTCGATGGGAACTGGCCGAGATTCGCGAGTTGAAAAAATTAGACCGAACCGGTTTGGGAGTTCTGGAGTTGCTTGGCCACCATCAACTTCTCCAAGCCTGGTTGTTTACCGCTGGAAACTCCAGTTCGGCTGCAACCCTGTCGGTCAAATTGAAGCTATTGAAGGCAGGCAAATCTGAGGAGACCGAGCTTTCGGCCTCTATTTGCCCATCGTGTGGCGGAGCGATGCTTGTGGGCCAAATGGTTTGTAACAATTGCGCGCCGGTAGCAGCTCCTGATACAAACCGCTCTTTGTGGCGGCTAACTCGATTTGCGAAGCCGCGAGCCGGGATGATCTTCATTGGTTTCTTACTTACAACGCTCAGTACAGCAGCTACTTTCCTAGCCTCCTGGTTAACGAAGGAGCTGATTGATGTACTATCACCCCCCAAAGTTGAAAGCGGCGGGCTAGAAAATGCATCTCAAACGATCGGCACGGTTATCGACTTTCGTTTCGTACCGTGGCTGCTCGCAGGCATGTTCTTTTCCGCGATTCTGAGCTGGCTCCTTGCATGGGCCAAGTCCTATGCTCTCGCCAGGGTCAGCGAACAGATCAGCGCCGACCTTCGCAACTCCACTTACTCACATCTTCAAAAACTTTCGCTGGAGTTTTTTGGTGGGAAAAGAACGGGCGATCTCATTTCCCGAATTAGCAGCGACACGCAACGCATTTGCGACTTTCTCTCGATCACCTTGGTCGACCTTGCAACAGATATTCTATTGATTGTCTTCACTGCGATTTTTTTGTTCTTCATCGATCCGATGCTGGCAATCGTTGGTTTGTTGCCATTTCCTTTTATCGCGTGGGCGGTTTCTCGCGTTCAGGGCAAGATCCGAATGGGGTTCGCGCGCGGCAGTGCCGCTTGGGCTGAGATGGTCAATGTTTTGGCCGATACCATTCCTGGGATCCGCGTGGTCAAAGCGTTTGCTCAAGAGAATCGCGAAGTCAAGCGGTTCCAAGACAGCAATGATCATGTTCTTGCAATGAACAATCGAGTGAACCGATTGTGGGCCGCATTCTCCCCAGTCATCACTTTGCTAACCGACATGGGGTTGCTAGTCGTTTGGTGCTTTAGCGCATATCAAGTTTCTCGCGGAGTCATCTCTCTGAGCGTGCTATGGATATTTCTCGAGAGAATTCGAGCATTGTATGGCAGCATGGACAACATGAGTAGGATCCTGGCAAACGCACAGCGGACCGCAGCTGCAACGAACCGAATTTTTGAAATCCTCGATCGGGTCCCCAGCGTTTCGGAACCTCAAAAACCTGTCCATCCAGGCCGCGTTCAAGGTCGTGTGACGCTTAACGATTTAACTTTCCGCTACGGATCGCGACAGGTCATCCATAACATTAGCTTGGATATAAAACCAGGAGAAATGATTGGGTTGGTAGGTCCTAGTGGTGCAGGCAAAAGCACGCTCGTGAATTTGGTGTGCCGCTTCTACGATACCAGCGGTGGCTCGATCATGGTGGACGGCATCGACATTCGATCGTTTCCAATCACCGAGTATCGAAGCAATATCGGTATCGTATTGCAGGAGCCATTCTTGTTCTTCGGCTCGATTGCGGAGAACATTGCTTACGGGCGTCCCGACGCGACGCGCGAGCAAGTAATCGCAGCCGCCAGAGCAGCCAAAGCGCATGATTTCATCCTGCGATTGACTGATGGATACGACTCGCTCGTCGGTGAACGCGGGCAATCGCTCTCCGGCGGCGAACGGCAACGCATATCGATCGCCCGCGCGTTGCTCACGGACCCCAGAATTCTGATTCTGGACGAAGCGACTTCGGCGGTGGATACCGAGACGGAGCGTGAGATCCAAGAGGCGCTCGACGTCTTGGTTCAAGGACGAACTACGATTGCAATCGCGCACCGCATCAGCACGCTTCGCAAAGCGGACCGCATCATCGTGCTTGAAAAGGGACGGATCACCGAAGTCGGCAACCACGAAGACCTCCTCAATCTAGGCGGAACTTATGCGCGATTGAATCACGCGCAAAGGCAAATCAATTTGCACGAAGAAGCGAATTGAGGATTATTGTCGCCTTTCGCTCCGCGAAAGTACGCCGCGCCGCTCTGAAGCCATAAAGCACAACAGAATTGGCCAATGGGACTTAGGCGTTGCACAACAATAAACTACCGAATCAAAATCCGTAGGACAGGCTTCCAGCGCTTCTAGCCCGTCTTTTCATCAACAGGATAGTAGCCAAAGGTTAGGCTTTCTATCTAAAAAAACTCCGGCTCATGAAAGACAAGCTGGCATGGGGCCAAACACCAGCCGAACTTGTGGGGTACAAAAAAGCTTCCAGCCTGTCTTTTCATAGACAGCCTGGAAGCCTGTCCTACGAAAAACGGCAAACAACTGACTTGCAAGGACATATTGATCTATTGACTCAAAGCCTGCGGATCTTCTATCGTTGGCCAAAAACATGAAAGCAGCCGTTTTACTTCCAACCTGGTTGGGTGACACCTGTATGGCCACCCCGATGATTCGAGCACTTCGACAAGGAATGCCCGAAATCAGTGAGCTCTGCGCCGTGGGTCGTTATGCACCCGTTGCGGTTCTTGAGGGGGTTCCCTGGATCGATTCAACGATTACTTATACGCCACGCACAAAGGACTCAAAGTCAGTGTCGCGTCGCGGCCTGGTTTCCAAACTGAGAAGTCAGCAGTTCGATTTGATTGTACTGCTTCCCAATTCTCTGTCGGCAGGTTTGATTAGCTATTTTTCTGGAGCCAAAAGAAGGGTTGGATACGCCAAAGATGGTCGGTCCTGGCTGCTGACTGATGCGATACCACAGTGCGACGAAGGGACAGACCATCGCAAAAGTCCGACCATCGACTACTATATGAACATCGCAGCTTATCTCGGCTGCGTCAACGAAAACCGCGCCATGCAGTTGTTCGTTTCGGAATCTGATCGCGATCAAGCGAGAGCGTTGTTCTCGCTTTTTCAGTTCGACTGGGACAAGCCGACTGTCCTTTTCAATACATCCTCGACGGCGGCCGACTCGAAGTCGTGGCCGGTTGGCAATGCAAGTAGAGCGGCCAAGCAACTGGCAGATCGCTTTGGAATTCAAGTTGTCGTTCACTGTGGCCCAGCGGATCGCGAGCGGGCGAATGCGATTGCGTCTGGAGCCGCGCACCCATTGGTAAAAAGCATGGGGCAGTTGGCGGACATTCCGATCGGGCTCAGCAAGGGAATGATCGAGCAAGCGAGTGTGGTGCTTTCGACCGATAGCGGGCCGCGGCATTTGGCAGTTGCCCTCAACAAAAGAGTCGTCGGCCTGTTTGGACCGACAGATCCCGAGCAGACTCGCACTTACAATCATCCCGAATCACTCTTGCAACTGCAGATGGATTGTCGCCCGTGTGGAAAATCCAAATGCCCACTGGTTCACAACAACTGCATGCATGGATTGACTTATCCAATGGTGGTAGACGCTATTCTCAAGCAGTTAGAGAACGCGACTGGCAGTGCCCTTCCTAGAATCGCCGCCTAGTTGGTGTTACAATCTCGAACCGATGGTGTGGCACGGCAGTCTCAGCAGTGATTTCTCAGCCGTGATTTCTCCGCCGTGACTTCTCGGTCGGGATGACCGAACCAATGTCTGGACATACCACTAGAAAATTACCCAAAACGCAAGACGATCCCGCTTTGTGATCGCACTACCGAGAGCCACCCGCAAATGCAACGCAATCCTTCATTGGATCTGACAAAATTCGTTCGTGACATTCCTGACTTCCCGAAGCCAGGCATTTTGTTCAAAGATATAACGCCGCTATTGGGCAATACCGCTGCGTTTCGTGAATCAATCGCTCGGATGGCCGACCCCTTTAGGGGTATGAAGATCGACAGCTTGGTCGCTGCAGAAGCTCGGGGATTTATTTTTGCCGCGCCGCTTGCAATCGAGTTGGGAGCTGCCTTTGTCCCGGTTCGCAAGCCTGGGAAACTTCCCCATGACAAGCACTCTTTCAGCTACGATTTAGAGTACGGCAGCGACACACTAGAGATGCATAAAGACGGTGTGACCAAGGGGCAACGCGTTTTGGTTGTAGACGACTTGCTCGCGACAGGTGGAACCGTAGAAGCGTGTTGCAAATTGCTTTCGAACATTGATGTCGAGATAGTCGGATGCCTATTTTGTATCGAGTTGCTTGGCCTAAATGGACGATCCCGACTTTCGCCACATCAGGTTGTCAGCTTGCTAAGCTATTAAGACAGTCGGCATGCTATCCAATTCCCCATCTTACGCGACCTCGGACAAATCCTTACCGATGCATTCACAGATCAAGCAAGCGGATGAGGCAGATGAAGCGATTGGCAATCTGGGCCATGAGTTGGACGAATTCGATGCCGAAAATGCCGACCCATTCGAACACGAGGAAATACGTCGACGGAATAGGCCGCGGTGGTTGGTACCGTTGCTATTGTTGGTTGCGACCCTCCTTTCGATGACTTGGGCGGGTATTGCTGCTTGGTCACCAATGGACTTGATTGGACAAGCCTTCGAGAGGGGATCACTGTTTGATGTGCGTCGACATATCCTAGCAAACTGGTATCCAGGAATGCTCTTCGCTGTTTCGTTGACAATCATCCTCGGGGCTCACGAATTAGGCCATTACTTCGCCACTCGGATCTACCAAATCCAATCGAGCTTGCCGATCTTTATCCCGTTTCCGATCAGCCCGACAGGGACATGCGGCGCTGTTATTTTGATGGATGGGATGCGAGCTGATAAGCGACAGATCTTTGATATCGGATTGGCCGGCCCGTTGGCTGGCTTGGTATTCGCCATCCCCATAGCCGCGATGGGTTTGATGTATGGCGAGCCCCCGCAGACTCGCGGGCGTTCGATTCAGTTTGGACAACCGCTTGCAATACAGCTGCTGGCTGAAGTTCTGCCGGTTCCAGTAACGCCGCCCGCAGAGCAAGTGCCGAAGGAAAAAGTGAAGGTCAAGCTGGGCGCAAAAATTGGCTTCATGGATGCGGATAACGTTAAACCGAAACCAGAAAAACAAGAAAAGGAAAAGACAACAGCTCAGACCGAAGTGATCCGATCCAAAAGCATTAGCAACGCGGCAATGAACCCGATGCTGATGGCTGCGTGGGTGGGATTCTTGGTCACTGGACTCAACATGGTGCCAATCAGTCAACTCGACGGTGGTCACGTCATTTTCGGCCTCTTGGGACGTCGTTCGCGGCCAGTATGCTGGTTCACTTACATTGCATGCGTCTGCTACGTAACCTATACGAGTATACGCTTTGGCCAACCAGAATATATCTTGATGTTGCTCTTGATCCCTTTGATGGGAATCTCGCACCCGCCTAGTCGCAACGACAATGTACCATTAGGCTTGGCTCGCCAAATCATTGGCATAGCATCTCTTTCAATCCCGTTTCTCTGCATACCGATGCGACCAATCATCATTCTTTAAAAAGGATCCGATCGGGATAGCTAGACTCCTGCCGAACGTACGCCGCCGGCTAACCACTAAACGAAAAGGGTCCCCGTCGGTGCAGCTTATTGAATTTCGAACTTCTGGAAAGTATAAAGGTGTTGTTAGACGATTGGCATGGCCATCCGTACGAGACCGAAAGGAATGCAAAGCGATTGTGAACGAAATATTGCGACACGGGATAATGTTCGGTGTTTGTTTGGTCGCAATCTGCGACAACAAGCCACCATTGCACGCTCAGGATCTAATTCAACCCGCTCCTGAAATGGCGACCTTCACGCTCGGCAGCGTCAATCAAGCCCAAGACGCTTTCGGTCGTCCCTCGGTGTCGATCGACTACCAAAGAACGAAAGCCGGAACCGGTCTGCCGATACTTGCTGGCCGAACCGCTGACGGGCCATTGAAGATTGTCGGGAGCAGGATGGTGTCGGAGGAGTCCGGCAAACTCGAACTCAGCGACTTGTTTCCCAACGGCAAAGGTTTGGATGCCGAATTGTATTTCATGATGTCGGGCTCTTTTGCGGACGAGTGCTTCTTTGAATGCCTTGTTAGTAATGTCGTTCGAATCGGCAATCCTAGTGGGAGCAACATTGTAGCCAGAGAATGGAACAGCAAAGAAAACGCAGCCTACCAAAAGGACTTGCTCGGGCGCAAGCCACCCCTATCGCCGCCGGGCGGCTATCAACTTGTCCAGGCTACCACCAAACTGCTCGCTGGAATGCCTATCAAAGTTGGGCACTACGGAGAATGGCTAGACGCAGAGGCATTGAACGGCGAGCCGTTGGTTACGGTCAAGATCGTCGGTGTCGAAAAACTACGTAACAAGACCCGAAGCGGTTGGATTGCCATCAAGCCGTCGGTGCTGCAACAAGGGGATTCGTCTCCGAGTACTTTCAAACCTAGCATCAAGATCATTCCGGGAACGACAGAACCGTTACCAAACGGGTATGTATCGATAACCAGTGCAATGGAAATCGTTCCAGGTACGCCTGTACGAACGATCTGGCTAAACACTTTGGTGGACTCGACCGTGATGAACGTCGATGGGGACTCGTTGCTGATTCACTTCGATTCGCAACCGTCTGCATTTGACAAAGCTCACCCTCGCGGTTCGGTGATCATCGCGGAGTCAACGCTCGAGGAGTTGGCCAAGCCGGATGCGGCCATGAGGTTCGAAAACCGCATCCCGAAACGCTCCGTCGACGACGCGGAATTCAACAATCAAAATAAGAAGATCGAGGAGGAGTCCAAACGCATCCGAGAACAAATGGAGCGCAGCATCGCCGAAGCGCAGAAACGAATGTCAGGAAATGCGTTTGATAACCCCGGCGGAGGTACCCGCGCGTTTTCTCTACAAGTTCAAAACAATCCAATCGACATTCCGATTCCAAGAGAGGCGGAGTTGTTGCCGCTCGACATTTCCCTCCCGCGCGGAACCAAGCTTGCTGCCTGTTTCGGAAAACGCTGGAACTACGTTACCGTGCTTAAAGAGGATTCGGAGGACAACGTTTCAATCCATTGGGACGATCGCGTCTCGGATTTCGATGGCCTGATCCATCGCAGCCAACTCATTATTCGCAAGACCGATCTGCGGAAACTGAAAGCCAAAGCGGCAAAGCCGGAGAAGCGTGAATGGACCGATGCGACCGGGAAATTCAAGGTCGAAGCGAAGCTCACTTCGCGAACCGCAACGCATGTGACATTGGAAAAAGAAGACGGCAAGGAAGTCAAATTGTCGATTGAAAAATTGAGCACCACAGACCAAAAGTGGCTCAAAGACAATCCCGCCCCTTAATGCTTGACCCTGCTGAGCCCGCGCGGCGGTCATGCGAGATCCATTTCCTACCCTACATTGCTTGAGGGGGGCAGCGCTGTGATTTGATTGGTTTTTTGAGCGTGCAATCCATGCAACCTCACAGTCGCATCCGGCAGATGCGACCTACTTTTGCTTCAGCCTTGCCACGCGATGGAGGGACGCGATTGTCGACAGTGCTTCTCGGATCGATATCTTCGATTTCCCAGCAAGTCGTTCCGTATAAACAATGCCAACCTCCTCGACCCTCGCTCCCAAATCGATCAAGTGCCACAAGATTTCCTCGAGAAACCCGTAACCCTTACCCCGCAACTCACGAAGCTTGATCGCTTTCAAGCAACTGACTCGGTAAAGTCTAAACGCGCTGCTGCAGTCCCGAACCGACCACCCAATGATTCGCCTCGCATAAGCGTTCGCGCATTTGCTGACAAACACTCGACGCCATGAACAACCCTCCATCCCACCCCCCTCGACGTAACGGGAGCCAATCACTAGATCGGCGTCTTCTCTTTTCGCAAGTAACGCTGGTATTGCACCTGGGCTGTGACTCAGATCCGCATCCAGATTTAGCATCCATTCAAACCCATTCTCAATCGCATATTCCATCCCCTCGCGAATGGCTGTTCCAAGCCCCAGTTTGCCACTGCGGCGAATGAGCGATAGAGAGTGGTTGTGTTTTATTTGCTGCTCAACCCAATCGCTTGTCCCATCGGGCGAGTTGTCGTCGACAACCAAAATACGAGCGTTCGGAACGAACGCTTGGATTTGCTCGAACAACGTTGGCAAGTTCAAACGCTCATTGTAAGTACACACCAGAATCAGCAACGAACCAGGTTGCGTGTTGGTCACGGAGTCGTACTCATTCAGCCTTGACCTTCTTCGTCATTCGACTCATCCATTGACCCATCCGCTGACTCACCATTACCATCGGGTGCATCTGTTTGTTCGAAATCGGTTGGTTGCGACTCGCTAGTTGATACATCTGCATTCAAGTTCGGTTGGATCGGAGTCGGTTTGGCTGCTTCTAGTTCCGAGATATCCTCTGGTGGTACGCGAACAATTGCGGTCAACGTATCCCCTTCGTCCAAACTCATGATGCGAACGCCTTGCGTATTTCGGCCGATGACGCTGATATCCTTTGCGGCCACACGTTGGATCTTGCCTCGAACGGTCATCATCATCAGTTCGTCTGCGTCGCTCACAGGAACGATCCCGACAACGCGGCCGTTTCGTTTTGTTGTCTTGATGTCGATGACCCCTTTTCCTCCGCGGCGCTGCGTTCGGTATCGATTTGCCGAGTTGAGATCCTCTGCTTCGGATTCCTCTGGAGCTTCTTCGGGCACTTCTTCTTCGATGGGTTCCTCGGCTCCTTCGTCGTCGATTGCGACCACTTCTTTTCCAGCCATTTCGTCACCGGGGCCAAACGTTGTGCGCTTGCCGTATCCGAGTTCGCAAACGGTCAACAAGGTCGCCGTTGGATCTGCGACAACCATGCCGACTAATTCATCCCCCTTCTTCAGGGATATACCTTTGACACCGGACGTGTTTCGGCCCATGGAACGTGCGTTACTTTCTGCGAATCGAATGGCCATACCATTGGCGGTTGCCAAGACGATTTGGTCATTGGGTTTGGCGACCACAACATCCACCAGTTCGTCGTCTTCGCGAAGTTTAATCGCGATGATCCCACCCTTCTTCGGTCGACTATACGCTTCCAATTCGGTTTTCTTGATGATTCCTTTTTTGGTGGCCATCATCAGGAAATGGCCAGGTAAATTGAAGTCTCGGACAGATACGCAGTCGCGTATCTTTTCCTCTGGGGTCAAGTTCAATAGATTGACGAGCGCCCTGCCGCGACTCTCGCGGCTCATCTGAGGAATTTCCCAAACCTTTTGCCAATACACTTTGCCTTGGTTGGTAAAGAACAGCAAATGCGCGTGGGTACTCGCAATGAAGAGGTGTTCGACAGGATCTTCCTCTTCCGCTCGCAACCCCGCGATCCCTTTGCCGCCGCGCTTTTGAGCGCGATAGGTCGTCGCCGGTATCCGTTTGATGTACCCTTGATGCGAGATCGTGACCACCATGGTCTCTTCGGTGATCAAATCCTCCATGTTGTAGTTGCCGAGCTCTTCGTCATCGATCACCGTTCGGCGATCATTACCAAACTTGCGAGAGATCTCTTCCAAGTCTGCTTTGATGATGGCATAGATATTGGCAGGGTCGCTCAAAATCGTTCGGAGCTTTTCAATCTCATTGAGAATCGACGCGTGTTCGTCGGTGAGGCGCTCTTGTTCGAGGCCGGCCAACTGCCCCAGGGTCATTCGCAAAATCGCATCGGTTTGAACGCTGGTCAGCTTGTACGAATCCGTTTTGCCTCGTTCCAATTGGAAGTCGGCATAACCACGGTCGCCGAGTGCCCGTTCCATCATGGCAGCCGGGCACTCCACACCCATTAGCTTTTCTTTCGCTTCTGCCTGTGTTCGGCTTTTGCGAATGAGCATGATGATTTCGTCGATATTAGCGAGAGCCAGAAGGAGGCCTTCGACAACGTGCTTGCGTTTCCTAGCGGAGGCCAACAAAAACTGCGTGCGTCGCCGAATGACGGTGAAACGGTGCCGAATAAATTCTTGCAACAGTTCTTTGATGCTCAATTCGCGAGGCTTGCCGTCGACCAAAGC
>JBBRGW010000102.1:0-10612 GCA_038223525.1 Pirellulales bacterium | reverse complement strand
ACAGGCGCGAGAATTCGCCGACTTGCGGTCAATCAGCAGGACGTCGATTGGGAAGTAGAAGAGGGCTGGATTCGATGGCGACTTGGAGGCGGGGCTTCCCCCGCTCGCACCGAAGATGTCTTCGTGGAATTCTTTTCGCCTCTTCTGGCTGACAATCAGTCGCTATTTGAATTGCCTCGCATCGTTTTCGATAGAAGCTATGTGATGGTCGGCACGGAATCGGTTCAATGCGACCCATCGTGGAAACTAACCCACAGCGAATGCGATACGGGTCGCCTCTCGGAGCGTCCCGCAGACTCCAAATCAGGTTCGGTGAGCAAAATTGAGTATGCGTGGTCTGCGAATCCGCCAAGCCATATCGTTGGCCTGAAACGCAGTCCTGCAGAGAGAAGGAGCGAGTTTCTAACGAGACTATCGAACGATCCGAAAAAGACGATCGCCACAGTGCGGGCCAGGCTTTCCTTTGCAGAACAAGATGCAAATCATGTCTCTTTTGCTGTAGCACCAAATTGGCAGGTTGTGTCGGTCCAATCGCTCGACCCAAAAGACAGCATCACCGTCCAATCCAAAATCGATCCAGAAAACGCAACGGCATTGAATCTAAACTGGGGACGCCTTCTAAAGAGCCGCGTGGCTGACATCGAAATTCAGTTGCATCGACTTGCAGATTCGCCACCGCACACAATGCGTCGGTTGGCAATCCAGCCACTTGTTCAATTGATTGGATGGCCCAGAACCGACACGATCGTTGTCGAGGACAGTTCGGTTTTTGATTTCCAGCTTCACGATACGCTTTTGGATGCAATGGTTGCTGAGGAATCCCTTTCGGATTGGCAAAAGACTTATCTGCCGCGAACAGACAAGCACTTTGTCTTTCGATATGACTCATCCATCTCGCCGCTTGGTGCAACCCAGGCCTCTCCCATCGCATTGGAATGGAGAGAAGCTCCCAATCGGTTGCAAACGTCGTTGACAACCGAGGTGGACAAGATCAATGACTCCACTTTGCTTGCTAGACATGAAATCCAACTGAGATTGGGCGCTGATGCAAACGCTTTCGTCTCCATATCACTTCCATTTAGAAATGCCTATTGGCGTCTCAAACAAGAAGGGAAGTGGATTCCGCTGAATCCTTTAGCAAGCAGCACTGCGTTGGCAGATCCGTCGACTGGCGTATGGCAATTTGATTCGAAACAGTTGGGTCAAGAGTGTACATTAATGGCGGTCGTGCAATCGGATATTTCTGCAGAGCGTGAAGTTTCGTTTCGAATGCCACAAGTATCCAATGCCAACATTCTCTCACACGAGGTGAGGAGCTTGAGGTCGGATATTGCGATCCATTGCGTCGTCGCAGGCTCGCAATGGGAGATCGATCCTAGAGGCAACAAGTTTCTTGCGTTGCCCCATTCCGACAAGCCTGTGGACTTGGTCGCACGCGTTTCAAAATCGACACCTTCCAAAAAATGGCTGGCAGTCGACAGCGAATTGCATATCGCAGTTGACTCCATTGGGTCGCAGAGAGCTTGCCTTCTTTTGCGGTCACACGCAAGTGCGCAAACAGAAATGACGGTCGAACTAGCAGATGGTTGGGATACGATGGCCGTTTTCAGTTCGCATGCGGGCAAACCAGAGAGAGTTCCGTATCGGGTGGATGGAACCGATGGGCGCCGTTTAGTATTGATGCCAGAACCGCACCCTGAAGATGAATTGGAAATTCAGATGGAATTGATTGGTCCTCGGTTGGCAAAGAAGTTTAGTCTTTTAAGCTTGGGACAAACGTTCTTGTTCGAATGGCCAAAGATTCGATCGCATGCTGCTACTCTTTCGGAACAACGCGTTTTGTGGTTGCCGGGAGATTTGCAACGGAATACCTCGGAAGACACGGGTCTTATCGGGGACAAGGAACGGGAGCGATGGCCGGTATGGACTTGGTGGAATTCAACGGTCACATCGCTGAATGGCTCTTTAAAATCTACGTCTGTTCCATTGCCGATGCGCCATTTGGCCGCTGCCTATGGGCTCGTTCCGAGTTGGGTATCAAGCGATTGGCGTATTGCTTTTGAGACCTCCGCGTCGACGGAGGGCACGACAATGGAAGAGTTTAAAAAGCCTCAGAAAATAGTGGCAATAAGTGCAGTGGACGCGGATCGGGCTTATTTGGCGTTGCTGTTTGTATTGTTTGCCTTGGTAACACCTCGACTCCTTTTGAGTGGAACAAAGATCGCAACAGGAACAGCTTTGTTTCTGATCTGTTGCGCAACAATGTTACCGGAAGTGCTTACCAAATGGGCTTATACAGGCTTGATCGGCATGAGTACGGGTTTCGGAGTGTTTGTGGTTTATCGACTTCTTGCCAAACCGACTCGTTCGGATGGAAGTGTCTCGCAAAAAAGGTCAGCTAGATGGCCCGTCTGGGGTGATCGCGAGGTCGATCGTGATTCTAGTATTTCGCAGGGAAGCCCGTCCAGCCAGGGAGTATCCTCATTCGGCAACTCCCGATCTTTGGGGCTCTTCTTAGCGATTGTTTCAGGGTTTGGATGCGATTCCATTCCTTTTGCTTCCGACGCGTTAGGGCAGTCTAAATCTTCCGACGGCACAGCGGAATCGCAAGCTCGGGTGCATCAAATTGTTATTCCAATGGACGATGCTGGAAATCTAGTCGGGACGACGGTTTACGTGCCGGCTGAAATGTTGAATGCTTTGGATGGGAAGCGCGCGGTAGATCGAGGGACTCAGCGGATAGCTGCTAGATACGGATTGCGAGTCGGTGCAAGAGGACGCGTTTTTAGCGCGGCGGATCAGATCATAATGGTTTACGATTTTTTGGTGGGCGACGATCTTGAAGCTGTTCGCTTTCCCATCAATGTTTCGCAGTTGCAATTCCCTAGGTTCAGTCTGGACGGAATTGAGCTGAGCATAGGTCCTAAGCTTCGCAACAACGGAAGCGAATGGGTTTGGACCCCAGATAAAGCGGGGCGACGAACGATCCAAATTGTTGCCCAACCTGTTTTGAAATCAAACGATGCGGATCGCAATCGGGAGTCGATCATCCAGTCCGTAGACATTGCAATTTTGCCGATCGCGAATGCACAGCTCGACGTCGAAACGGATGTTCAAAGCAGTGTTGATGTCGTGACGCGAGGGCGATTGACAGACCCAGCTCCGGGTCGATTCGTCGCCATGCTTGGCGCAGTCGATCGCTTGCAATGCAACTTCAACACGCCAATCGTAAAGCCCAGTTCGTTTATCAATCCATCGGCCAACGTGCCAGAGAGCACGGACGCCCCTGTTATGAATACGGAGTTGTTTTTGCAAGGGGATATTCTGCAGGCAAAAACGATTATCGAATTTCCGAAAGGGATCAGTACCGGACCCGAGATCGAGATAGAAGCCGATTCACAGTGGATTCCCGTAGGAACACATTGGGGTGATGCAGAGTGGGTAGATACACGGTCTGGCAGCACGTTGGGCAGGCGTCGCTATGTTTTGGAATGGAAGAGTTCTCAGGGCGGCACAATCCAAGCGTCTGCGCGCGACCGACAGATTTCGGTGATATGGGTTCCCCAGCCATCGAGCACCAGTTTGAACATTCTGTTCGCCGAGTGCCGTGATCGACGAACCCGTCGAGGGACATTGCGATATGCGCGGGCATTCGATGCGAATTGGAGCTTGAGTTTAGATGGAATCAACGCTTGGATCCCTGCGATTGGCTCCAAGGATAGATTGGACTGGCCGACCGCTAACCCGATTGCAACTTCGTTGCGTATTCCACCTAATGGTGGATTCGGAGGAGTATTGAAACATAAAGTACCCTTAGACCGTCCGCAGGCCCGCGTTACGACCAAGTGGGTCGTTAATCCAAATCGCGAAAGCCTCACTTCGGTGATTGAACTGAGAGGCGGAAGCTCCTCGCACGAGCCACTGGTCGTCGATTTGCCCGGCGATTTCTCCGTGAGTGAACTCTACAACGAAAATGGTCCTGTTCGATTCTTGCAAAGCCGACAAAGCAATAGGCTTAGAGTTCAAGTGCTTGCGGACCGCAAGTCACTTGAGGCAAGCTTCCTAATCCTTCAAGCGAAGCGGCAGGAGTTGAGAAGACAGAGACGCTTTGAGGCGGATCAGCGATGGCAAGAGCTCCCGTGGATTGTTTTGTCCAGTAACATCAGTTCCGATCAAAAACTGGAAGTCACTGCCGCAGAAAACGTAGTTTTGCAATGGGAGTCCGATCCGAACTTGCTCTTGGGCAAGGGACTCAATGCGCCCATTCTGAACGTCGAGAAATCCTATTCCGATATCTACTCCAACACGCTTGCTTCCAAGCGATGCAGGATCGCGGCCCGCGATGAGCCCATTTCAGGTCGATTGACATTGCGATTGAACTCAGGCGTGAGTCCGGCAGAAATTGAAGTCCTCGGCGAATTTGAACATTCGGTTTTCTCCCGACCCGGCTTCGTACTCGAAGTTCCTAGTTCACTTAAAGATAGGCTGCAGAACAACGCAAGAACGCGATCGATAGCGTGTCCTGATCCAAGCAAAGCATGGCTACAAGTTCTATTGCCAGAAAATCCTCTATCCTTGAACCTGACCGCTGTGTCGACGGTAGTAAGATTTGTTTCCAGATCGGAGGACATTGCCAACGATTTGGAACTGATGAGAACCATCCGTCCTCTCGATCAAGAACTAATTTCCGTCGTATCATCCGAACCGCCACTCGTGGAAAAGCCGGAGGAAAAGGCAAGCGGCCAAAGTCATGCTCCAATCACAGCGGAGGAAGTCCAAAACCCTTCGCTCGCAAATTGGATGTTGCGTATTCGAAACAACTATTTCCAAAGCAACGCATCGGAACGGTTTGTACTTTTGGAATCTGAATTTTGGGTTGCGGAATCCAACCATCGCCTCACTCTAGACCGAATCTTGGAATGGCAATTGCGAGACGAGGCTGAGTTGTTGTCGATCACGGTCGATGGAGTTCCAGTCGATTTCACTCAACAGGGCCAGCGTGTTCGTTGTTTCATGGAGCGAGCCGGACTCTGTGCCGAGGTCGTACTATTTTCCAAACATCGCGTTATAAGGGATTCCGAAGGCAGGATGAATATCAACGCGATTGAATGGGCCGGCCAACAAACAAACGTCGAAGGTCCGCGGTTGCTTACCTCTCACGTTGGAGAGCTAAGTAGCAACCGTTTGAACGTGTTGGTCTCCAACGCTGCTGTTCCTGAAAAACAGATCTCCGCGGAGATTCAAGGAATATCGCAATCGTGTCTGGAGTTGATTGAAAGTACGATGGAACGCATTCCCGATTTGCGGAGGATTGAACCATCCTCCGACTTAACGCGTTGGAAAGGGTATTGGAATAAAAAAGCCAAAAGATACTTGGAAGCCTGGTCAACGACATCGAGCTCAATCGATCAAGCAGCGTTTGGATCGACGGTTAGTCGATGGCATACCATCTCAAACGACTCGCCTACCGAACCCAATATTAAAACTCAACATAGCACGACTTTCTTGATGGAAAGCAATCCGAGCAATCCAACTCTCGAAACACAATCAAACACCCGCTTGTTTTCCTTGTTTGGCTGTTTGCTGATCCTATTAAGCATTCACTTGTTAGTTCCTGTCTGGCCATGGCTGCAAAAGCATCCATGGTGGTGCTTAATAGGATTAGGATTTTTTGCTTGGGTCGTAAGTGGTGATTTATTACCTGCTCTGGTACTAGGTGGGATTGGGCTCTTTGTGGCTGCCGATAGCTACTGGATTCTCACCGCGCGACTTCGACGAAACGGGACTCGCGGACAACGGTCACTTTGATCTCACCAGGATAGGTAAGCTGTTCTTCGAAGGATTTCGCGATATCGCGACAAATCTTCGCAGCGACAGCATCGTCGGTATTCTTGGAACTAACAATGACACGCAGCTCTCGGCCGGCTTGGATTGCAAATGCTTGTTCGACGCCGTTGAAACCTTTTGCAATGGCTTCCAATTCTTCCATGCGTTTGATGTAGCGTTCTAGCGATTCGCGTCGAGCACCTGGTCTTGATGCGCTACATGCGTCCGCCGTTGCGACGAGCAGCGTGTAGGGGAACTCAGTAGTTAACTGGTCGTGATGGCCAAGTGCGGCGTGTACAACGTGTTCGTTTTCCCCGTTCCGTTTGAGCATGTCCGCGCCGATTTTTGGGTGGCCCCCTTCCAATTCATGATCGGCTGCTTTGCCGATATCGTGTAGCAAGCCGCAGCGACGGGCGGTTTGCGGATTGAGCCCAATCATTTCCGCCATCATGCCCGACAAAAATGCGACTTCGACGCTGTGACGAAGCACGTTTTGCGAGTAGCTGGTTCGGAAATGGAGTCGGCCGAGCATATCAATCGTGCGTTCATGCAAACCTTGGATATTGACTTCTTGTGCTGCCTCTTCTCCTTTGCGGCGGATGAACGCCTCGATTTGCTTTTCGGTGGCCGCGACGATCTCCTCGATACGTGTCGGGTGAATTCGGCCGTCGACCACGAGCTTTTCGAGAGACTGACGAGCGATCTCGCGTCGCACGGGATCGAAACCACTAACAATGACCACGCCAGGTGTATCATCGATGATCAGATCGCAACCGGAGACTTTTTCGAACGAGCGAATGTTTCGCCCTTCGCGGCCGATGATCCTTCCCTTCATATCGTCGCTAGGAATATCAACAGTACTGGTGCTGCTTTCTGATGTTTGGGCGGATGCATAGCGTTGCATGGCCACCAACAGGATATCCTGCGTCTTTTGTTGTGTGATCTCGGCAACCTTCTTTTCGTGCTTGAGAATCACCGATCCAAGCTCTCCTTGAAGCTCCTTTTCAAGGATCGACATCAATTGCTTCTTGGCCTCGTCGGTCGACATTCCTGTCACGCGAGTGAGATCGCTTTGTTGCTGCTGGATGAGCTTGGAATAGTGTTCGCTTTTTCGCGATACATCTTCCATTCGCTCGGTCAATTTGCGCTGGGTATTTTCGACCAACTTTTCTTGTTTCCGAGCATCCTCGCTGGACTGTTTCAGAAGTTCTTCCTTGCGTTCGAGTACCGATTCTCGTTTCCTGAGTTCGTCCTTGAGCTTTTGGTTGTCGCTGTCAAAACGCGACTGCTGCTGGAGCAGTTTTTCCTTTTTTTCCAGTTGCGCGGACTTGGTCAAATTTTCGCAATCGAGTTTGGTTTGCTCAAGCAGTCGTTTCGATTGACTCTTGGCGTCCCGTCCTTGCAGGGCGTTGATACCGTACATGATCGCCACGCCAGCAGCTGCAGCCACCAGAGGCAACACCCAACCCCATATTGGACTCGTTGTTGGATTCGGATCGGGCGTTTGGGCTAGGATTGAGACTAGAAGCTCAATCGATGAGAAGTAAACAGATGAGGAGTTAAGCACAGCGGTTCTTTCAGTTTTTCAACCGACGCAATAATTGCGTGTCGGAAAACGAGCTGCCCTGGATTATTTGCTCAAACAACCTTACCCCAATCTCTATGGATTCCGCACGATCGGGCACTGCCCTTTTCATCCAAGCCGAGCCATTGCATGGCCGGGCCAGGTTGGCTGTGGTTCCAAATTTCTTTCTTTGCATCGAGGCAGCTTCGGAGCGGGCAGCAACGAGCAATCATCATGCTCGAATCGGACTTGCGCGAGCAAGCTAATGCCAGCTCGTTGCAGGCATTGAGCGACTACAACAGACTCAATACCGCCGGGAACGGGATATCTTGTCAGCGATGCGATCAATGCGCAAACAACGAATGCAAAAATGGTGAACAGGAACAGTGGGATCATGTGACCGTAATTGGTAAGGTTGGTCGAGGAATCAAGGCGAGACTTGAATTCGACTTCCATCGGCTCCAAAAGGAATCGAGGAAAGCATCAGAGCGTCGGTAATTGAGTTTCTCGGTTGTCCAATCAATTTTGTAGGGAGCGGACAGAATGCCTGCCTCACTCCCAGCGCCAAATCCTAACACAGACACCGATTCCAGAAAACGACGGACTTGAAATCGGCCTTAGAATCGGCCTAAAAAATTTCCGGTAACGCATCTCGCGTCCACTCCAGTATCCCGCCTGCGGCCCATTTCCACGCAGGACAATGGTCTCAAGCTACGGTTGACCGTGATTCGCTGCAATAAAAGTGAGTTGGCCAGTTCGATGCTCTTCTTGCAAGTCTGGTCGTTGACTGGTTAACTATAGAGATGGCAACGCAAGACGGCGTTGCCAAACCGAGCAATCCACGAAAAAAACCCTATGCCTATCTCAGTAACCTGTCCTGGCTGTTTGTCTCGTTTTACAGTTAGCGACAAATACGCCGGCAAGAAAGGCCCGTGTCCAAAGTGCAAAAAGGACTTGATTGTCCCGGACAAATCACAAGAAGTGGTGATTCACGCACCGGAAGTCGGCCCAAAAGACTCCAAGGGCGTTTCGGTTCTTAAGCCACTGAAGCGGGCTGAATTCAAGCTTTCGAAACGGGAGATGCTCATTGCGGGGGCTTTGTTCATTGTCTCGTTGGGGCTAGCACTTTTTGCCCGATTGCGTTTTGCGGAAACTCCCTGGCTTTTAATGGCTCTAGGCGCAATCGCCCTGGCTTTCCCTTTGGCTTGGGTCGGCTACTCATTCTTTCACGATGACGAGTTAGAAGAGTACACAGGGAAAGAGCGGTCGGCCCGTGTCGGCATTTGCGCTTTGATTTTCGCAGTCACATGGGGACTCTATTGGTTTTTAGCGTATTACATGGGAAACAAGACGCTGGCAGATGTTGAGCCGATTCCCTTTGCGATTTTTCTGGCTGTGATGTTTGTGGCGGGAACACTCGGTTCGCTGGTAGCGATGGACTTAGACATCGGCCAGGCTTTGCTGCATTATGCCATGTATTTTGTGGTTACGTTTTTATTAGCCGCGATCTCCGGGGCACAGCTTTCTGAGCCGATGTCGAGCGGCAAAAGCAAGTCGCCGTATCCGATCGTCAAACCTCCGGTAATTGCACCCGACAATCCGAAAGGAGGCCCTGCGAAAGGAAAGTGAAAGCCTGGCTCTAGAATTCCCTGCCCCAAGAATTTTAGGAATCGTTGTGAGACAACCCCTAAGGTTCATTGCTCGTTCGGCTGTGTTGGTTTAATCTAAAGGTCATGCAAAATGGCTGGTTCTAATCCGCAGCCAGTCGCAAACAAGTCCGCATTTTTCACACTGGATTGAAGTAGAGAGCCGAAATGTCGACCTATCGACGAATTACCATTACCGAAGTTGACGATGTTAGTGTTATTCGATTTGTGGATAAGAAGATCGTGGATTCCGGCAGTATTGAGCAACTCGGCGAAGAGTTGAACTCTCTAGTCACTGTGGACAAACGGCTTAAAATCCTTCTGAACTTCGATAATGTCGAGTTCATGTCAAGCGCAGCGTTGAACAAACTGATATCGCTCAACAACAAAGTCAAAGCGGCCAGTGGTCGTTTGAAGCTCTGCAACCTGCGAGCTGAAATCAAGGAAGTATTCACGATCACCAAATTGGATCGCGTCTTTGATCTTCGAAAAACGGAATTGGACGCAATCGCAGCGTTTAAGCTCTAGGTAACCTTCTTGGTGCAAGCATGATGTCTGTTCAAGATCAATGGTTATACGATCAAATACTCCCGAGCGATTTGGATGTGGGACATGCCGCTATCGAAGAACTCATGGGCGGGCTGGGCGCCACAGGCTGGGAGGGAATGGACGTCTTTCGAATCCAGATGGCGATTGAGGAAGCGGTTGTCAATGCAATCGAACATGGCAACAAAAGGGATTTGGAGAAAAAGGTCCATTTGATTTTTCATGTGACCCCCGCAAAAGCGAACTTGACCATTATCGATCAAGGCGCCGGCTTTGATCATCGAAATGTGGCCGATCCCACCACGGAGGAATTAGTCGATCAGCCACGCGGGAGAGGCGTGATGTTGATGCGGGAGCTAATGGATGAAGCTAATTTCAATGATGTTGGAAATGCAGTAACACTTGTTAAGTTGCGCTCTGTCGAGATTCCGGAGTAAAGATCGGAGTAAAGACCTGCCCATCGCAACCCATAAGTTTGCGACTTTAGTGTTTAACCCCACAAGGCCTTCAAGCCTTTAGCGCGGACGACCTTGAGGCTTATGCGCGGACGATAGGGAAGATTTTTAGCGGCGCTTGCGCAGGTTAAACATCAAACGTCGTAGCTGACTTTGCCGTGCTTGCTGGCTCGGCTGATTTTGTCCAAGCTGTACAATCCAGCGAGAACAAACTCGACGCACGAGGCACGGACTGCCGGGTTGTCCGTAGCATTGACCTCGAAGGCGGTTTCCCAAACAGGCGGCACATGCTTGAGCCTCTCGGCGTACGCAGAGCTTGGTAAAAGATCACCCACTTCGATACGCACCCCTTTGTTGAAGATCTCTGCGATTTGGCCCACTCCATGCTCGGTTGCATACTGCTCGAAGACTATTTTGATCGCGTTGGAAACTAATGAGTCGAGGATCTTGCGCTCGGTCATTTGGTGACTACCCATCAAATCGACTTCGAGTTTTCCAAGCGATGACGTATACAGGTGACCCAAGTCGCTAATCCTCGGCACTGCAAGTTTTTCGCACAAGAGTACTGCGCGCTG
>JBBRGW010000101.1:0-10659 GCA_038223525.1 Pirellulales bacterium | reverse complement strand
CATCCCATGCATTGATGAGAATCGACTGCCGCAGCGATTGTTCTAAAGTCTTCGCCCATCGCAGGTCGTCTACAAAAATGTCCCCTTGGTCGATTTCGACTCGCTCCATTGGAAATCCCACAACCCGTTTGACCTCCCGCTTTGCCCCCAACGACTCTTCAATCACGACGACGTCACCTCGACCGAGCCCCGAGGATCGCGTGAGTCCCCTTTGAATGTCTATCGCTCTCGATTTTCGAATCGCACGGAGTGTTGCGAATCGAACTTGCGTGCCGGGATGCGTTTTGCCAGCCAAATTCTCTTTATCTGCAAAGTCGATCTCGGACTCGCGGTCGAGCTTCTGGCATACCTTACAGGCAAAAGGCTGAAGACTCTTGCAAGTGTCCAGCGCGAAGGAGTGCTGCGCCGAGCAATTTGGACAAGTCCATAAGAAACGAGGTCCCCGAAAGAGCGGCTCCATAGAACTGCCGGTAATCAGCCCTGTTTTTGGAAGCTTACCGCGTTGGAGCAACAATACAGCTGCAAGTATGATCCCGCCACACAGGAAGAAAAACATGCCCATGAGGCTGATCATAAACCAACGACGCGGACGAGTCATTTTCAATCGGTTCATGGTTTGCCGATTCGATAAATACCCTCCTCGGACCGAACCAATAAATCTCGATCGATCACGGAATAGGAAGCGAAAATTCGCCCCGGCAGCTTGTTGCGAGAAATTTCTTCCGCTGTTTGGCCCACCTTCAGAACAAGCGATTCGCCCGATTCGCTTTGAAAGTAAACGCGGTCGCCGGCGGCCAACGGAGAAGCGGAATAGTTACCACCCAGTCGCTTTCGCCAAACCTCTTTGCCCGTTCGTATATCGATGCCGCTGGCGATTCCATTGTCGCTCGCCATCACGATTTGATCGCCAACCTTCAGAATCGACGGTGTCGCTGGAACACTCGTACCATAGCTCCATTTCAAATGGGTCTTGGTGACATCCCCTTTCCCATTTGTATCGATCGCTAAGAGCTTAGGTGTGTTGTATCCAGTGCACACAAAAACCGTTCCATCTGCATAAATAGGTCGCGGAACAACGGAATACCCGTCATACCGCATGAACCAAATCACCGAACCATCCGCCGGCGACAACGCTTGAACGATATTCGAACCAGGGGAGATGATTTGCGATTGACCATTGACTTGGATGAGTTGGGGCGTGCAAAACGAAAAGGTTCTCTCCGCATCCACGTCGCGAGCGGTTCGCCATACTTCGTTGCCAGTCGCAAGATCTAGAGCCAAGGTGCATGGCCGATCGCCTCCATCGCAGGTCAGCACAAGCTTGCCATCGGCGACAATAGGGGAACCACCATTGCCGTGCGTAGGAGGGTAAGCGTTCTTCTGATTCTGCCAGATCAGGTTTCCATCAAGGTCCGTGCACGCGGTTCCCTGATGTCCGAAGTGAACATATATCCTCCCTTGATTGATCAAAGGGGTCGGACTTGCATGCGAATTCTTATTGTGGATCTTCGGTGCATCATTGGGTTGTGCAAAAATCGTCGTTGCAAACAACTCCTTGCCATTCGCTGCATCCAAGCAAACCAGTTGCAACTGCTGTCCGCCATCACCTTGCTCACTGCTACAGGTAAAGTAAATGCGACCCTCATCCGTGACCGGTGACGACCAACCGAGTCCTTTCGTTTTGGCGAACCACAGGATGTTCTCGGTTTCGTTCCAGCGAACTGGCAAATCAACTTGATCAACAACGCCGTTGCCGGCCGGACCTCGAAATTCGGGCCAGTCACCAGCCTCAGTATTGGCAACCAACAACATGGAAAGACAAAACCCAAAACTCAAACAACGCATAAACTATTGGCCTGCATTTAAGGAATTTAAATCACGAAGTTGCTGATGAACGAACTCCCCTTCCCTCCTCAGGATCCCGAGGATCCTCAGGAGGAAAAAGGCAACGCTGTGAAGCATTTTTATCAACGAAAACATTGATCTAGCGGCAAAGTCGCACCCGGCAGGTGCGACCTACCGTTGGTCGCACCTGCCGGGTGCGACTTTTGCATGATAGACGCGGTTTCCATATTCTTCACAGCGTTCAGAAAAAGGGTGGAGAAAGTGATGGGGGATGAGGGGGTGAGTCCTGAATAAGCAGCTTTTTTGTTTAACAACTACGCAGCCACTAAGTCGTCGGCTCGTTCTGAAACCTTTTCAAGAATGTCTAATAGAACGCGATCCCCTTCGATTCCCTCTGCTTGGGCTTCGAAATTGAGCAAGACTCGGTGACGCATGGCCGGCAAATACACGCGCCGAATATCTTCGAAGCTGACATTGTAACGCCCGTCGAGCAAAGCACGAACTTTCGACGCCAACGCGATGGTTTGAGCGCCGCGAGGACTCGAGCCCCAACGAATATATTGATTCGTCACATCGGGGGCCAAGCTTCCACCGGGGTGCGTTGCTAGAACGAGCCTGGCGATGTAATCCTGAACATGTTTGGCCAACACGACTTGGCGTACCAGTTGTTGCCAATGTTTGATCTCTTCCCCGTCCATGACTTTGTCTTGGGTCACGATAGTACCGCGGGTGGTCCGGTCGATGATCGTTTTGAGCTCTTCACGAGTCGAATAGCCAACAACCAGCTTGAATAAAAAGCGGTCCAGTTGGGCTTCGGGTAATGGATAAGTTCCCTCCTGCTCGATTGGGTTTTGGGTTGCGAGCACAAAAAACGGCTTCTTCAGTTCGTATCGATTGCCGGAGACGGTTACAGTCCCTTCCTGCATGGTTTCCAAAAGGGCCGATTGCGTTTTGGGAGTGGCGCGGTTGATTTCGTCAGCAAGACAAATCTGAGTGAAGATAGGACCTTTTTGAAATTGAAACTCGCGTCGTCCCTCGTTCTCGACAATCATGTTTGTTCCGAGAATATCGGACGGCATCAAGTCAGGAGTGAATTGAACGCGGTTAAAATCGAGCGACAGCGTTTCGGAGAGTGTCTTGATGAGCATTGTTTTGCCGAGCCCGGGAACCCCTTCTAGCAAACAATGGCCGCCAACGAAAACCGCGGTGAGAACGCCGTTGATGATGTCATCATGTCCAACGATGACGCGGCCAATTTGCTCGCGCACTGCGGCATACCGATTTCGAAACGTTTCTGCTTGTTGTTGCATCGAATCTGCGACGTTACTCATGTAGCTTCCTAGGATAAACGTTTGTAGGTGAATACGGACTAATTATTCTTTTTGGCTTTGCGTTTTGCTTCTAGCAATCGAGATGTATAACTTTTCTCTTCATCGACACTCATGGTCGGCTTGTTCGTAAGCCGATCGGGTGGAGTCTTCGTGGATTCACCCAAACCAAAGGCATCCTCTGCGGAGATAACTGTGAAGGAGAGATTCTCTTCAGGTTCGAATTGAGTGCTCGCCTTTTGTTTTTGTAGGTCATCTCCGACCACCGACTTACTACTCCGCAATCGATCCAGCCTCTTCTTTTGCTCTGCGTCTACCGCGTTGGCTTTATCGCGACTCAACCTCATCTTGGCTGCAAGCATTCGAAGTGGAAGACCTAAATCGACTGCGACCCTGCGGACGAAGACGTCAGCAAAGAACAATGTCGCGCCGATGAGGACGGCCAACGGCCAAATGTCTTTGAGGCTTTTGGCGGGTGGAAGTCCTTTCCGGTACGAGTCCATTCCCACGACTTCCTTCATGGAATCTTTCTCCAAAGAAACGGAGAGCGTGCCTGCCAAACCACCCTCAGGTATGCGATTCGCCAACGACTCCAACAACGGCATATTCGCTTGCCGTACGCGGTACTCATCCGAGAAAGGAATCGTGACGCCGGTGGTCACAGGTGGCTTACCTCCACCAGGAACGATGCTAAGCATGTAGCTACCGGCCTGCTCTGGGGTCATTTCCCCAACGTATCGACCAGACGCCTGCTGTTTCATTTGCACGTTAACCGGTTTCAAGTCTGGGCCGACTGCGATTGCATTCATGTCCAAGAAATTGACCAATTTGTCGTCCGCATTCAGAGCCGTTACGACTATTTGCACCCGTCCGTCTTTGACGTTGGTTGCGATGTTGTACTTGGAATCATCGTTGGATGGCCTCATAGTCCATCGAACCATCTGAGAAAAGAATTGATCGTAGTAGGGCGAGTTAACCCAACCGTCCGCCCATCTATTGCCAGCATCGGTGGTAAACACCGCGGTTCGACCTAGTCCGTACGTCCATGTCGCAAGCAGTGATGACGTATCTGGCTCATCCGGCTTGGGGGATCGCAACGGAACTTCCACCAATGGACTATCCTTGCGTTCGGTCAAAACAAATCCGCGAATCTTAGGTAGATCTCCGGTGATGCCGGAGAGAATCTCATGCGATTGCGTGATTATTGGTTGAACGCCACCTTCGGGTTCAAAGACCAAGGGTCGCGCGACGCGTCTAGCTTCTCGCATGAAGATCTTCGGTAGTGCCGAAGCGTTTTGAACGACATAGTAGTTCCCACCTGTCTTATTTGCGATCCGTTTGAGCTCATTGCTACCAGCCGGGCCGTGCGAACCGACTGCTACTGTCGAAATCTTGATCTTTGCGTTGCTGTACTGTGCAAGTATGCCGGCGGAGGCGGGGGTTGGGTCCCCATCGCTGATCACGATCATATGTTTGAGCGAGGCAGGAACGTTTCTCAGCCCCTTCATGGCCATGCTCAAAGCCGAATCAAAATCCGGCATATCGCCGGGTGTCATCGTATTCATTCGCGACTTCATCATCGATTTGTTTTCACCGACTTTCAATAGCCCCGAAGACCCACCCCAAAGCCATTTGTCTCCCGACATGTCATACTGTACAACGCCGCAATAGTCGCTTGGCCCCAATGCCTCTAGCGCGGCTTTGCCGATCATCTTCTGCCAATGGTTTCCTTCAGGGATTTCGCAAGCATGCATCACCATGGCCAAAGCCCCAACCGCCTCAACCTTGCTATTCTTGATCGCAAAGTTCACCGGCATCGCTTGTTCCAGTTTAGTGTTGGTCCAGCCCCCTGCACCGAAGGCTTCCGGGCCACCCAGCATCAAAATCCCCATTCCAAATTGCTGTGAGCTTTGCACGAGCATGTCGATCTGGTCATCGGTGAAGGCAACGATTTGGGTGGAATCGTCTCCGCTGGTTCGCGGTGCCCCTGCAAGGATGACGGAATCATACGATTGCAATTCGACCAAGCTGGAAAAGAGATTGCGGGTGTCGCGCACTTCGACGTCGATATCGTTGCGTCGCAGTGCGTCTACAAAAGGCTGATAGTTTCCGGTGGCGGAGCCATCCTCGATCATCATTACCTTGCCCTTACCTCTGGCATAGGAAAAAGCGGTCGCCCGGTTATTCTGCGTGATCGTGTCATTGGCGGGATCATCGGTCGTAAACTCCGCTTCGTAGGTATAGCCGGCTGTTTCCTCGACCTTATGTGGGATCGGCACGACGTTAATGTCTCGATCGAGCGTGTAAGGTCCGTCGGCTAGAACCTCGGATTGATTGCCAATGCGTCTTACTACTCGCAATCGCCCCTCAACATCCTTTTCTTTACCCGGTTCGCAGTAGCGGTTGATGACTACTTTTGCATCGACTGTTTGGCCTTGTCGAACAAAGCCGGGCACATCAATCTTTTCGAGAAGGACTTCGGTTTGCGAATCTAAACGGACAGGCACGACGTCGATCCCAATTCCGTTGTCGCTGAGTCGTTTTGCGGTGGCTTCGGCGGAGCCTAGCGTTTGATTGCCATCGGTCAAAATGACGATACGTTTAGCGGAGTCCTCACGGAAACTGGCTTGTGCAAGTTTCAAAGCGCTTTCCAGGTTCGTCGCATCCGACTTGCCAAAGAACGACTCGGCGCGATTGATGTTCGGCAGATCTTCGTCAAAGGGAGGTATCTCGATGGATGCTTCGCGTCCGAATACGATGAGCCCGGCTCTATCTTGACGTTCGGTATGCCGATGCGCTTTGACGCTTTGGATTGCGTATTCGAACATCAATTGCCGTTTGGCGACGGGAATTGAATCACTTTGGTCCAGGAGATAGATAACTGTTAATTTTTCGCTCGACCAGATCCACTGAATCCCGGCGATTGCAAAAATGATCAACAGCAAAACGGCCGTGCGGAGCGCAATTGCGATTCCGCGTCGCCAGGGCCCCAGACCAGCCAGGGACTTCATTCCTAGCCACCATACCACGGGGATCACGGCCAAAAGCAAAAGATACCATGGGTATTGAAAACCAAATTCAATTCGGCCCATGTGGGTTATGCCTTGACGAGTTAAGATCGGGGCGTTGGCTAAGTCATAGTCCAGTGCTGTCCTAGTGGCTATGCCATAATCCATTACATTATGGTCGATTCAACAGTCCGCTGGCCAGACGGCATACCGGCTTTTTTCTCGAAACTCTGGAAAATGAGGTTTTGATGCAGATCAACGGCATCGAAGTAGAAGATACTTTTGCGGAAGCCTTTGATATGACTGGTACTCGGATCATCATCACGGCAGCCGAGCCCACTTGGGCGCAGCGCGCGGCCGAAGCGATGACCGGATTTGCCACAAGCGTTATTGGTTGTGGTGTAGAGGCGGGGATCGAGAGATATTTAGAATCCGAGGAAACCCCAGACGGACGGCCCGGCGTAGCGATTCTTATGTTCAGTGTCTCCGGCAAAGAGTTGGAAAAGCAGTTGGTAAGGCGAATCGGGCAATGCGTTTTGACTTGTCCGAGCACTTCGGTCTTTGCAGGGCTAATGAGCGAAAAGCGAATTGCGATGGGATCTCAGTTGCGGTACTTCGGCGATGGACATCAAATCTCTAAAAAGATCGGCAACGAGCGGTATTGGCGAATCCCAGTAATGGATGGGGAGTTCGTTTGCCAAGACACGGTCTGTCGACAAAGCGCCGTCGGCGGTGGCAACTTCCTCGTGCTGGCCGATACGATCCATGGCGCGTTGCATGCCTGCGATTGCGCGGTCAGAGCGATCAAAAGATTGCGGGATTGCATCACCCCGTTTCCCGGTGGAGTAGCAAGAAGCGGTTCCAAGGTTGGGTCCAAGTACAAAACTTTGAACGCATCAACGAATGACGCATTTTGTCCGACGTTACGAGAGCAAACCAAATCCTACGTATTGGATCAAACAAGCGCCGCATTGGAGCTTGTCATCGATGGTTTAACTCCCGAAGTAGTCGGTCAAGCGATGCGAGTAGGGATTCTGGCAGCATGCGAGGTCGGCCCTTCGTGCGGCGTCCGAAAGATAACCGGTGGCAACTATGGAGGTAAGCTAGGTAAGCACCATTTTTACTTGCATGATCTTTTGTCGTGAAAGGACGGACACTTTCATTTTGACGTCATTCCCATTACTCCCATTGCCTATCCACTAATTCTTAACAGCCAAGATCGCATCCAAAGGAACCGAAGTTCGGAATCCTTGAACAAAGCTAAACCCTGCTTCCTCTAGCAACACAGCGTAATCCGACAAAGTTCTTTCTCGCCCCTCGGTGCATACGATCATATTGAGGCTTTGCATCAATGCCCAACGTGGCCCAGTGCGGTCCTCCCAGATTATTTTTTCACCGATCAATAATCCTCCTCCGGACGGCAACGCCGCAAAGATTCGCTTGAGCAAAGTCTTGATTTTCGGCTCGCTCCAATCGTGAACAATGCGTCCCAACGCATACAGATCCGCTTTGGGCAGTGGATCAGCAAAGAAATCTCCCCCAACGACTTCAATGCGATTGGACATGCCCGAAGACACGACCATGTTTCTGGCTAAATCCAAAGCATGTGGCAGATCGAATACGATTCCACGCATTTGCGCGTAGCGGTGACAAGCCGCGATTGCCAAATGCCCCGTCGCTCCCCCTAAGTCCGCTAACACGCGAAATCTAGAGAGATCGAAAGCATTGACGACATGCGGAGACGTGATCATTCCGAAACCATGCATCCCCATGAGGAACTCTTGCATGGATTCGTCGGTTCGAAAAAAATGCGAGAAGATGGGACCATCAAAGTCAAATGTCTGCTTCCAACGATGCGTCCCATCCCTGACAGCGTCCTCAAGGTTCGCCCACATCTTCCACATGACTCGATTGGAGTAATGGATGTAACCGGTCATCCGTAGAGGGCTGGCTTGTGTTAAGTATGCTTCAGCTACAGGAGTATTTACGTACTTATCTTTGTTGCGGGTGAGCAATCCAAATGCCACGCAACTATCGAGCAATGTCATCAAGGCGATACGGTCGCAACCGAGCTCTTGCGTTAGTTCATCGAGTTGCCTGGGCACTTTCACGGCATCGAACACACCCAACTCCACGGCAGCGAACATGGTTTTCGATCTCCGAAACGCTTCGAGAAGGTCCAAGACGATCGTTGGGTCAGGGGTGGAGAGGTCTGTGACTTGCATTTTTTCTCTTGGAGTCAAATGGTGGTTTACATAAAGCGGAATATCAAAGTTTAGCATACACCGACTGCGTGTCGTAGCTCGCCACCGCCTCGCTAGGCTGTAAAGCTTTGCTGTGCGCAAGTAAAGCAACTCCGGATCGCAGTGGCGCACGTCCCGGTTTGATGGAAACAAAGGCGAGTTGCGTTCGAAAACAAATGGTAAACTAGGTCCAACGATCCTATTCGATTCAACACTCTCATGGCAACGCATGCGACCCATCATGATGTACTCCCCCGGTTTTCATTCAGCCCGCCATGGTTGCCTCTGCCATGGTTTCTTATTCCTAGTGGTCGCATTGCATTGCATCAGATCTGCAACTGCCGAAACTTGGGAGGGCTTCAACAAGGTCGAGTTTCAAGTCGAAGGCCGTGCGGCATTTCTTATTGAACCCCATCAACCAGCTTCTGGTAAGCCGTGGATCTGGCGAACGGAGTTCTTTGGACATCAACCGCAAGCGGACATCGTATTGCTAAGCAAAGGTTTCTTCGTTGCCTACGTCGATGTTCAGAACCTCTATGGCGGACCGCTCGCGATGTCGGTCATGGATGCAATGCATGCACGCGTGACGACCGAGTTCCAACTTGCCCAAAAAACAGTTCTCGAAGGCTTTAGCCGCGGCGGGCTATTCACGATCAACTGGGCAGCTCGCAATCCAAACAAAGTTGCATGCATCTACAACGATGCACCGGTATGCGATTTCACCAGTTGGCCAGGAGGCAAAGGACGAGGGAAAGGCTCCGCCTCGGATTGGGAACGCTTGCAGAAAGTCTACAACTTGAACGAGGAAAGTGCATTGACTTCCAACATGAATCCCATCCACCAAGTGGAGCGACTCGCTCAAGCAAAAATTCCATTGCTTCATGTATGCGGCGCTACCGACGAAGTGGTCCCTATCGAAGAGAACTCACTGAAGATACAAGAAAGGTACAAAGCAGCGGGCGGTTCGATGCTTCTGATATCGAAACCGCACTGCAACCATCATCCGCACAGCCTTGCTGACCCGACTCGCATCGTCAATTTTGTCTTGGCAAACACCGGATTCGCAGAACAGCAAACCGAAGCGTTGACACCCTTTGGATACGATTACTGGACGCTTCGCGACGGACTGCAAAAGAGCCGAGAGAAGTTTGAAATGACAAAACGCGGACGCGTCGCGTTCCTAGGTGGCTCCATCACGGCTTCCACGGGGTGGCGCGATCTCGTGTGCGAAGACTTGAAGAAGAGGTTCCCAGAAACCGAGTTCGACTTCATCGCTGCAGGGATCCCATCGATGGGATCTACCCCGGGCGCATTTCGGTTCAAGCGAGACGTGCTGGTCAATGGACCGGTCGATCTTTTGTTTGAAGAAGCGGCCGTTAACGACGACACCAATGGCTTCTCAGAGTTAGATCAGGTGCGTGGTATGGAAGGTATCGTGCGTCAAGCATTCCTGTCCAACCCACAAATGGATGTGGTCTTATTGCACTTCGTCGACCCAGGAAAGATCGCGGAGATTCGATCGGGCAAAACGCCTGCAGTCATCGCCAATCATGAAAAGGTCGCGGTGCACTATCGCATTCCTTCTGTCAATTTGGCGAAGGAAGTAACCGAACGGATGGAGGCTGGCGAGTTCACTTGGGAGAAAGATTTTCGAGATCTGCATCCTACTCCCTTTGGACATGCGTTGTACGCGAAATCCATTGGTCGAATGTTCGATGCCACTTGGGGCGATAGCAATTCACGTTCCCCAGCAACAGCCATCGCGTTGCCTGCTCCATTGGAAAATTCGGGCTACTTTCATGCAAAACTCGCAAATCCAGTGGACTTAATCGCTGCAGGCAAAATCAAGCTCATGAGCGGTTGGCGAATGGAAATGAATTGGAAACCTGACGGGCAAGCCGGAACGCGTCCTGGTTTTGTGAACGTACCCGCTTTGGTTGCCGAATCGTCTGGAGACACCTTGACACTGGCATTCGAAGGATCGGGGATTGGTGTATTTACCGCTTCTGGGCCAGATACAGGGCGAATCGAATACCGAGTCGATGGAGGTGAGTGGACGACTATCGAGTTGTTTACGCAATGGAGCCCGGGCTTGCATTTACCTTGGGCAAAGATGTTTACCTCGGACTTGATCGGCGGACAGCACGTGCTGGAGATGCGGGTCGGGAAAGATCGAGACCCGCGTAGCAAAGGCAATGCTATTCGAATCATGCACTTCTTGGTCAATGGACCAAA
>JBBRGW010000100.1:0-10673 GCA_038223525.1 Pirellulales bacterium | reverse complement strand
TGCCGCCTGAAACATGCTGGAAGTTTGCCGGCGGTCGAATCATCAATTTGCACCATGGTTTGTTGCCTAGTTTCCGAGGACTTCGCCCGTATCACGACGCCTATGCTGCTCGGATGCTAACTTTTGGGGCTACCTGCCATTTCATTGTGCCTGAATTGGATGCTGGAAATCAAACCATCAACCAGTCAACTTTTTCTGTTCCGCCGGGGACCAAGTTAGAAGACGTAATTTCGACAGGTGAAAAAGTGAATGAGCCTGTTTGCTTGGTGGAAGGGGTACGCCGTGTCTGTGCGCGCGAGGTCAAACTGCATTTTCATCGCGTCGTCGCTCGTTGCGTCTAATCTCCCGAGCGTGATTGTCGTTTCATCCCGCATAACCCGACCCAAATCCGTGTAAATCTATGCGGATTGAGGGCTCTGCGCAAAATCCAAGTGCCATGTTTGGATGTGAAATTCTTCGAGCGATGCTCCCCACCGAAAATCTCACCCGAACTTTTGATCCTTTGTAACCACAACCATGATCCCAAAGCATTTCTTATCCATTTTGCAATTAGGCATCGCCATTTGTGTTCTGCACAATGTTGTTTTTGCGCAATCCGTCATCAATCGATCTTCAGCACCGGATCGCAAGGGATTCCTAGAGCCTTACAAAGACACCGATGTAGCGAGTGCGGAAATGGGTGTCATCCGTGAGATGTTTGTAAAGCCCGGCGATCTCGTTGAAGAACGGGATGAGATCGCTCGTCTCGACAATGAGCAACAGCGGTTCTTATTGCAGGAAGCGGAACTAGATGCTAGCGCGATCGGGATGCTCGAGACTGCACGTCGCGAAACCGACTTCAATTTGCGACGCGTCGAAGAAGCGACCAAGGCTGTCAATGCTGGTACTAGCAGCCCGAGAGAACTGGAGCGTTACAAGCTGGATCTCCACATTTCCAAAGCGAAACTGCAAGCCCAGGAAGAGTCTAAACTGATCTCGCAAGCCAAATTGGCGAAGGCGAAATTGATGCTCAACGAACGAACCATTCGCGCACCCCATCGAGGTACAATTGTCGCTATCCATCGCGATGTCGGCGAATACATCGCTGGTCATGCACCCGCAGTCGTTCGACTCATCGATACATCTAAGCTACGGGCTCGATTTCTGCTGACAGAAGAAGTCGCGGAGCGCTTTCGCAAGGCAGGATTCGCCGAAGTTCGACTTGCCAGCCATGTTGTCGTCAAAGCAGCAATCGAGTTTATCGCTCCGTTGGCAGACGCTGAGGGGCATCTTATTGAAATGACCATCGTCATCGAAAATGAGGATGGCCTGATTCGTTCGTCAAGTTGCGAACTAGTCCAACTCTAAGTCGAAAAAGCTCTATGAATTCCAGCAACCTACATCCTTTAGAGTCCCAGTGCAATGCACTGTCGTCGGTCATCGTCGATGATCGCCAGGGCGATTTTGATGGCATGCTTGACGTTGCAACAACGATAGAACATCTTTGCATCGAGGGAATAATCGACCCGGGTCCGCGCTCTGCCGCGCGTCACGACAACGCAGAATCTGATAAGCCGGCGACAGGAATTCTTGCATTCTCGGGAGCTACAAACGATTTGCCCGCATTCGATGTATTATCTACCAGTTTCTTGCAATCTATAGTAAACCATATCGCGCGTATCAGCGGCTGCAAGATTGGATTGCTCGTAACATCGAAATCCGGTTCCATCATCCAATCTGCTCAAAGCGGCTGGGATGCAAGTGCCTTTCGCATTCAAGGGGAGGTATTGGCAAAAGTGGCCAAAGAAAGCGTATGGAGAAAGGGACTGCGATTTTCAACGAATGCATGTAGGCGAGACTCGTTTGAACTAAGTTCTAAAGTGGAACCTGCAAGTGACTGCGAACCCGTCGAGACAAGTGCCTGCCTGAACGAACTTTCGTCGATCGTTGGTTCCCCAATTTTCTCGCTTCCCTTTGCGCTGAATGAGTCCTTAGGTTTCGCGGTTTTTGTAGGTGAAGCAGCATCCGCTACCGACAATGGACCAGCGAAAGCGACGTCCAATTCAACATCTGAGTTGATCTCTGAGTTGACGTCGCAGCGGTTCAAGCAAGAGGAGTTGTGGCTCAGTCAAGACGGATTGGAGAGTTTGGTCCGACAGCTGGATACATGGCTCATCGTTCGACGATGCAGCTGGTTTTCGCGTGTGGTATCTTGGAAGGAAGTGATATGTTCCCATCCTCGCTGGTGGATGATTCCGATAGGAATAGGCTGCATCGCATTGCTTGCGCCAATTCCGTATTACCCTCGTCGAGATTGTGTGTTTGAGCCCGAGACAAAACAGTTTCTGTCCAGTCCGGTTCAAGGCAGAATTGCGAGTTGCGAAGTTCGACCAGGTGATCGTGTTGAGAAGGGCCAGCTTATGGCACGACTTGATGACGATCAATTGCGCCGCGATCTTGCAACTGCCCAAGCTGAATACGATGGGGCGAATAAGCGAAACGACTCCGCGTTAGCCACTCGAGCCTCCGGAAACTACGCGCTGGCGAAAATCGAGATGAATCAAGCCAAGTGGAAGATCGAAAGCATCGAAGATCAACTGCGTCGTCTTGAGATTCGAGCGACAACCACCGGTGTCGTCGTTCAAGGAGACTGGCAACGCAGTATTGGAATGCCCTTGACGCTGGGCCAAAGTCTTTTTGAGGTGGCAGAGTTGGAGTCGATGACAGCAGAAGTTCGGCTCCTCGCATCCGATCTTGCTCAGATCAATGTGGGTGATGAGGTCAGCGTCAGAAGTGATGCCTCAGGGATCGCTACATTTCGCGGGAAAATCAGCCGAATTGAGCCCCGCGCCACCGTCATTGATGATGCCGCAGTCTTTGTTGCAGACGTTATTATCCTTGATCCAGATCTGCAACTTCGACCAGGAATGAAGGCGACGGCACAGATCAACGCTGGCTGGCGCACCGTTGGTTGGTTCTTGTTCAATCGCCCTTTTCGTTGGATCGCTAACCAATGGATTTGGTAGTTCGCCATTCCATCCAAAGCACCATCCACCATGAACGAATCCATGACAGGCCAGAACCATCGCATTAGACCTGAACTTCGCTTTTCGCCCGCGCGCTCGGGCAACGAAGTCTATTATGTCGTTGAGGACACAATCAAGCACCGCTTTTGGAAAATCGGTCTTTTGGAGTACGAGATTTGTTCAGCTCTAACCGGCGAACAATCCTTTTCGATAGCTGTTTCACAACTTGCAAGAACCAGTAAATTGGGACGAGAAGCAGGGGCTGACAAACTGACCTCCATCGGCGCGTGGCTCTTACAGATAGGTCTTATCGAATCTATCGGCGATACCGCAACCACTGTTTCACCGCCCAACACGTCACCAGCAAAGCCGGCGAAACCAACAAAGCTGTTTGACCCAAGCTTCTTTCGCATTCCTATTTTGTCATCGGAAGTCATCGATCGCTACACGCGCGAGTTGACGTGGATCATTTCGGTACCTTGCTTGGTTGCAGCAGCTGCGGTTTGGTTCATCGCAGGCATCATGGCTTATCAAAATAGCGATCAACTCGTCGCTTTGGGGGCCAAGCTATTTGTGCCAGGGAGCCAATGGTGGCTACTCGTAGCTTGGCTGTTACTCAAAGCGGTCCACGAGGCTGGCCATGCGATTGCAAATACGAAAGAGGGCGCTAAGTCAAATGGCGCAGGTATCGGCGTCATGTTCTTTGCCCCCTCACCCTACGTCGATGTGACGGGGCTGTGGAGTATACCCAATCGTTGGTCGCGCATTTTAGTAAGCGCTGCAGGCATGCTTTTCGAGATCACACTCGCCGCTGCAGCGACTATCTGTGCTTGTACCATCGAAAACTCCAGCATCAAGTATCTTTGTTTTTCGATCGCAACTCTCGGCACTTTTACCACCGTTGCATTCAATGGGAATCCGCTCATGCGATTTGACGGATATTATATTTTGGTGGACTTGATCCATCGGCCAAACCTATGGCAAGATGCCAGCCAATCGATGAAAGCGTATTTCTCGACCTGGATTTTGAAGGGAAACGCAGTACATTTTTGGTCGATCCCATTGCTTATCTATGGCGTTTGCTGCTGGATATCCCGTTTGCTGATGGTGAGCGCCATGGGGTGGGGCATGTGGCAGACCTGGGACGGGGCTGGGCTAGTGGTCATTGGGTTTTTTGTCTGTCTTTGGCTGATCGTTCCACAGATCAATCGCCTCAAAACAATGGGCGAGACGGTCGCGAAGCCTTCATGGCGCAGTCTGCTGACTCCCCTTTGCCCCAAAAAAGCTGCACGATGCTGTGGAATTGCCTGCTTGGTTTCGTTGTGCGGCTTCTTACCATCACCACTTCAGATCTATTGGCCGGCCATTGTCGAATATGTTGACCCATCCGACGTGCGAACAAACGTAGCTGGATTTGTCGACGAGGTTTTTGTTCATGACGGCCAAGGAGTGCAAGAGGGAGATGAGATCCTGAGGCTTAGCAACCCGGCCCTGGAACTTGAATGCCAAAGCGCCCTATCACAATTGAAGGCGAGCCAAGGAAAGTGTGTTGCCCTGAGGGCACAGCACAAGAACTCTGAATTGCTGGCCGAAGAGGCATTGTTAGATTCGCTGCATGTAAAGGCAGAAAGCCTGACAACAAAAGTCAAAGCGTTGCATGTCCAGGCCACGCGAGATGGAGTCTTGATCGCGAGGATGTCACGCAATCTGCCAGGGACTTTTATTCCTGAAGGACAGTCGATCGGCATGGTCGTCAATCCATCTAAAATTGAGGTGCACGCATCTATTCCTCAATTTGCCTGGGAGACCGTCGCCCACCACGTCGATGCCCCCGTTGCAATCCATATGCTAAACGGAGACAACTGGGCCGGCAAGATCCGCAAGACATTGCCGCGAACGTCGGATGTACTGGATTCCCCATCGCTGGGCGGACTCTATGGAGGCCCGATTGCTGTTGTGCAAAGCAAATCGGAAACCGGAGAAACCCAGCTCAAAAGTTATGCTCCGAGGCTGCAAACACGTATAGAGTTAAGCGAATCGTTGCCCACCGGAAAATGGATCTCAAATGATGTATTCCATCGGCGTCCACCGCCAGGCGAGCACTGCTCGGTGAAGTTACAATTGGAAAACGAAAACATATGGCAAACGGCTTTTCGCTGGACCAAAGCCGGCTTCCAGTCTCACTTTCATGAGACTCACTAAGCCGCTTTTGCGGTTGGCGGGCTGGTTGCTAGAGCGGAGACTGATGCTTCCAAACGTCTTGTAGATCGAATGTGCCAGGGTTTTCGAAACCGAGTACCGAGGCTACGTTTTTTGGTTACCAAATGTGCAACCACCCGGACACGCGATGTCGCACGACCCAGTATGTCACTCTGGCAACCAAAAGGACCATTCCAAAGTCTGTAGTTGAACCATCTCCAAAACCCTCGTTCCCATAAGCATGCTCATGGGGACCAATTAGCAAAAGCGGGTGAACGGATTCGAACCGTCGACATACAGCTTGGGAAGCTATCACTCTACCAACTGAGTTACACCCGCAAGGCATGCCGCATTGTAATGCATCCTATTCGCATTTACACCGCAAACTTCAAAATCAACGACGACGGCCCTTTGATTTTGATATCACGGTAATAATCGCTATGACAATGACCAACAACGGCAACATACAAATTGCCATCGTGATTACTACCGTTGCAAGTATCGAACTTCCCACTGGCGCACTATTTCCCGCCGGCACGTTGACCGGTAACGTACCTGGGGGCTGCGAATTCGCTCCATTGGTTCGATAAACGGGCGATACCGCTGCAATGGCCGAGTTGTTGGGTTTTGCCAATGCGCTCAATGCCTCTCTCGCTGTCGAATCGTCGAGAGCTTGCAAAAGAGCGAAGTCGGCATCGCTATTGGCTGACCCTGACTCGACCTTTTCGGCGAACACTTCCTCGACAGCCTTCGACAAAGCCGTCGCATCATCGGCCCGCCGGTAACTGTGTACGCGGGTCGCTAGCGAATGGTCCTGCCTCATATCAACCCCGATGGCGTCCACCATTAAGCCACGTGAAAGCACGTCTGGCAAGTACGACTCCAACTGTTTCTTGTCGTTCGCTTCACCGTCTGTGACGATGAGCAAGCGATAGTTTCCGTAAACCTGTTTATCGCGCAGTTGTAGCAACGCGTCTGCTCCTTCTCGCATGCGTTCACCCAGTGGTGTGCCGCCATCGGCCTTCACCGCTTCCACTCGCCGCGTCGCCTGAACCACGGAGAGACGTTCCAAAGGTATCGCCCAGTGCTGCATCGACTTGTCGCCATTGAGCAGCATCAAACCGAGCTTAGTGTCGTCCGGAAACTGCCGCAGCACTTGCACGATCGCCGACTTGGCCGCATCGATGCGCCGTGTGCCACCGGCCATCTTTTCGTTCATCGAACCGGAGTCATCCAGTACGATCAGGACGTTGTCGCCGGCTAAGCCAATTGCTGCCGAAGAGAGGGTAGCGATCGCAAGCGCGCAATACAGACAGTGAGCTCGAATGTTCATGGTTAAGTTGGTTGCAGCCGAGGAATTCGGGTTCTAGAAATTGAAGTCGGACGGTGCTAGAGACTCAGGATTCACTTTGACGATTCGAAACTCGACGCGCATATTCTCCTTTTGCTCTTGTGGATTCTTGGGTTTAGCGATGACGGGTTCAACTACCCCTGCTCCCACGGGAACGATCTGAGATAGGTCAATGTTGACCCCCTCTCGTTTTGCGTAGCTCTGAAGTTCGGAAAATACATTGTCTGCGCGAGACTTCGAGAGATTGATAGCCGCTTGCATGGTGACTGCAGGGTCAGGATTCCCTCCGCCAAAAGCGCCCGTCTTGATGAGATCCACAACCTCTTTGGTTCTGTTGAGGTCGAGTGGCTTGCCGTTCATAAAGTATCGGTAGTTGCCAGCTGTGCCATTTTGCTGAATGATCCCTTTGGCGATCCCGCTCTTGATCAGATCCAACAGCGTCCTGGTCGGGTCCGAGTGGCCTCGGATGATGACTCGAGCGTTTCCGAACTTGCTCGCTTCCTTGAGCGCTCTGGCAAAGTCCGAACCGTACCGATCCGCTGAAAAATCTTTTTGATCCACTTCGAAGCCGATTGTAAAACTGACGATGGTATTTGTATCGAGGTTGTCTCCAAGGAACAGGTCTGTCGATTCCGCTGATGCTTTTTCAAACTTCTCGCTGGACTTCAGTTCGGAGTATTCGATCTTGGCTTGCTTCGCAATCGCTTTGTAGTCGAAGTCGTTTGGATCGAATCCGTTGCGTCCTTTGGCGTATCCCCAGCTCGTTGCCAAGTCGAGGGATTCTGCCATCTTGCCAGTAAAGCCACTGAGATTACCCTTGTCGAGAAAGAAAGCCATTTGTCCGTTCAAACCTACGAACGAGCAATCGAGCAATAGACCATGCGCATCCTCCTCCAACGTGGGAATCGTTTCCTTGCCAAAGACTCGCTGAGACAAGCCGAGGATCTGCTCGTACGGCTTCGACAACTTTTTGGTTTCGGAAAAACCGCGTCTCATTGCGACCAGTTCCTCGGTCGCTTGAAGCTGCCCCGCCACAAACTTCTTGACCCAATCTTTATTCGCGTCGTACCAATCGCGCCGTACCGCGTAAACGTCTGCGATCGAACGGCTCATTTGAGCCGTGCTGTTAACGACATGAGCACCAGCGACCGTCCCTTCGGCCCCTGTTCCAACCTCGGTTAGTCCCGTACTCAAACCCATCATGTCAGGTGTAATAACGCAGCATGCATCGATCGACTCATCCTTGCGAAACGCTTCGGCAGGACCGTTCGGACCGGTAATGTCTTTGGTCCAAACGATCGTCACATCGGATTTCTTGAGGTTAGCGGCGCCGAGCGAATCGTAAAGTAGCCCGACGTGCGGGCCACCTTGTTGGCAAGCGATTCGCTTTCCCTTGAGATCGTTTAAGTTCTTAATCGCTTTGCGTGCGACGATATGATCGCCCGCACTCCAAGACAATTGCATAATGATGACAGGCTTGGTTTTGGCATCTGCACCGAACACTTCGCTGGCCAATCCCATCATGTGCATCGTTCCCCGAAGGAATGGCGATTTTCCTTGAACATAGTTCTTTACCTGACCGACGAAGTCGTCACCATTGACCAACTGCACATCAAGGCCCGCTTGTTGGAATATGGACGATGGCTTTGTCTTGAGATCTCCGTTTGCCAAAAACGTCGCAACGTCTCCACCCCATAAAATGTAAGGGACTTCGATCGGGCCACCTATAGTAACTGGTCCAGCCTTGACCGGTCCCAACAGATCGGCGAAACGCTCTTGTGCAGACAGCGAAGTCGAGGCAGCGGCCGAAAAAAGAAGCGTCGCGGAGAGTGTGACGAAAAGGTGTAGTAGTGAATGGAGTCGGATCATAATGTTTGATTTCGCGAAGCAGTCAATAAGGGCTATTGCGGTAACGTTTGGGATTAGTTGTGAGTTGGTGATTATTGTCGCCTTTCGCTCCGCGAAAGTACGTCGCAGTAACGCAATCTTTGCGGAGCAAAAGCGGACTATGCTAAACACGACGCGGAGCGGCGTGCAACGATGCATTTCTACCGAATGCCTTGTAGTTCAAGTAGGCGAATTTCATCTTCCATGAGGGCGCGATCTTTCTCGGAAATGTTTGGGTCAGGCAACAATGAACGTCTGGTGCAGTTGATGAGGGCTTGCAACGTCTGGTACCTGCGCGTCTGTTTGATAGCTGGCGACAAAAAGTCTCGAACGATGCTCTTGAGTTCATCCTGGTCTTTTGGCGGTATTGCCTTGAATTGACTGCGCAATGCTGCGTAACCCGCAGACGAAAAATCCTGTTCAAGCCCCTCCGTGTCCAACCAATGGACCAATTCTTCGTTGTCGATTTTCGTTGGCTTGAGCATCCATCTTATGAAATCTTTGCGATCCTCGCCTGTTGGATCGAGTATAGGAATAATCAAATCCCCAACGCGTCCAGGCCTGCGAATATCGGGCGAAAGCAAGTGGATTCTGGCAGTCATCAAGAGCCAGATCACTTTGCCTCGCAGCTTGGGATCGCTCATCATTCCTTGGATCTTTCCCGTGAGGCGTCGCTCGGTCTCATGAGCTCCTTCGCCCACGCCGCCGAATTGCGTGTCCGCTTCGTCCACAAAAATGACGACCTTCTCCAATGCCTCGAGCACGCGTCGAAGCCGTTCGAAGATCACGTCCGTCTGCCCAAACCATTGGCTTCGGATATTTTTCAGAACGAGGACAGGCATATCGAGTTCCGCTGCGACCGCCTCGAAGATAAACGTTTTACCGCCACCGATGGGGCCCGCAATCGCCGCGCCGGGTAGCGCGCGATCGTCCGACAACTTCATGCGAGGAATAAGGTATACGTTCAAGAACTCCTTTAACTTGGAAAAGCCGATTACATCTTTGAGCGACTGCGAAGGCTTCTTGAACTCGATCACATCCTCGCCCAACTGAGATTGAATGAACTGTTCCACTTGCAATGTCGTGTCTTGACGTGCGATCGGTTTCTGCGCGTAGTCTGCTGCCAGCAACAACTGACGCATCGCGTGGAGGCTCAACCCCGCTGTCGCCTCGGCCACGGTATCGGCCGATTGCTGAACCGATCGCCCTCCGGCAAGCGACCCATGCCATTGAATGAAGTGCTTGCGAGAATTCAAATCAGGCGCAGCGACGTCGATCGAAACGACCTGGGGCATGCGCGCGATCCTAGGGTGAATCAGGCTGCGAGACTCGGCGAGTAAAAGTACGGTATCCTTGCCACCGAAGAATGTTGGGTCGCCGAACCAGTCGGTAACGATCGCAATGCGACGCACTTGTGCATCGTTCATTCGGGATACGTCGCCATCCCCTGCAGGGAGCAACATGTCCGCTCCCTCGATCAGTATCAACAAGTTCTCTTTCAGGCAGGATCGGGAACATATCGTCAACTGACGCAAAAATTCCAAAGCCTGGGTAGCATTCCCGATCGCATCTCGCAAATACTGATCAAACTCGCGCCGCCGTAAATCGAATTTACTCCCATCATTAAGCACTTCTCGCATGGGAATTGCATCCACGGAGATTCCGTTTTTCCATGCCGCCCATGCTTCACGCAGCCGAACCTTGTCCTCGTCGGAGACACGCACCGGCCCGTTCAGCTCATAGACGACTTGGATCAAGCCGGAGATTTGGGTCTTGGTCTGAATAAACGAAAGGAGGGGTACATACTGTTTGCCATCGAAATAGAGGTCGTAGATATTGCCGGAGATCACGATCGAACGAGCTTGCCCTGAGTTGATGATTCGAGCGAGGTGTCCGAAAAACGGGTATGAGGTTGTGGGCAAATCGCCCGTAGGTACTTGAATCGCAGCAGAACTCATGGTTTTCGAAAGGCTTTCGATTTTGGGGCAAGCCAAAACGGATCTACAAATGGCAATAAAATACAATGAAGTGCCAGTCAACAGTTTAGTGATTGTAGACGATCCGCTATGCTTTTGGAGCACCTGCTTTTCAGGCTGCAAAGAGATATCGTGAGTAACGCATGCAGATTTTCGTTCAAATCCATTCCGTCCCCGACAAACGATTGCCGCAATCCTTCGAGTGTCTTGCCGAGCAATTAGCGAACATGCCCGGCATGTACTTTGAAATGGACG
>JBBRGW010000099.1:0-10689 GCA_038223525.1 Pirellulales bacterium | reverse complement strand
ACTAAGGGTTTCGGCGTCGGACGAGCGACAAGGGCTCGATGTTCAGCAACACGGTGAAGAAGGGTACATCTTCCTGTAGTCGCCCCGCGCGATCGAGCCGCGTTAGAGTACATTCATCGCTCCATTATTCGTTATTACCACTCAAGGCTTAAACGCATTTTTATGGTTCAAGTAATACCCCTCGACCAACCAAACGTTGCTCCGTTGAAGATGCCTGACCGGTTTCGAAAGGAAATCGTTTACTTCATGTCACCAGCCGAAGGGGACGGTGCGCCGTCGCTTGGCAAAGACGAATATTGGATTCGCGCAGAAGATGCTGCGAAATGGCTGGAAGACGGAGTTTTCTCCTTGGTTTCGCCCCTCGATGCCGAATCGGTCGCTGAAATCGAACTCTCTGAAGATCAAGAGATATGGCTGGAATGGATGGTCGAACACAAAATCTGCACCGTCAGAATTTCCTAAGTGGTGTCGCGCCATTTGGTATTTAACTTTTAAGCTGCCCGAACTCAACGCCGCTAGCCGCGTGCTGCCATACCGCTTTAGGGAGGAGACAGATTTCAAGTTTTTGTTTAAACTGGCCCTTCCAAACCGATCTCCCTCCCCTTTTCTCCTTCGTTAAAGAGAACTAATAGCTGTGGCATCCTACAAAACCAGCGACCTGCGCAGAGGACTCAAAATTCAAATCGATGGTGAACCCTACTTGCTCACCGATGTTGATTTTTTTAAACCAGGCAAGGGCAACGCGCTTTATCGTTGCAAAATGAAGAATCTCGTACGCAACACCATGCTCGATAGAACACTCAAGGGTGGGGACGAATTGGAAGCGGCTGACGTTGAGGAACTCGAAACACAATTTCTATACAGCCAAAACGGCACCTTTGTTTTCATGGACAAAGACTCGTTTGAGCAATACGAACTGTCGGCTGAACAAGTCGACGAAAACTGGAAGTATCTTAAAGAAAACATGCCCGTCGACATGGTCTTATTCAACGGGAATCCAATCACCATTTCGCCCCCTTCGCACGTGACACTGAAAGTGGTTGAAACCGACCCAGGAACGAAAGGGGACACAGCTACCAACGTCACCAAACCGGCGAAGGTGGAAACGGGTGCTGAATTCAACGTCCCAGGCTTCATCAAAGAAGGAAACATCATTAAGATTGACACGCGTAACGGCGTCTATGTTGAACGCGTCAGCATGGACTAACACATTGTCTCACCCAGTGTGTAAGCTTAAGTGGCGTAAAAGTTTTCCTTGAGGCCAATGTGAGCGGATTGCAAAATCCAGTCTGCTCAGAATGCCGTGCAAACTGGGTGATGATATGTTTCGCAGCAAAACGTTTGGGACCATCGTATTGATCTCGGTTTGGATATCCTTGGGAGCATCTCGAGCTTCATCACAGCAACCTAATAATCGAGAGAGCTTCGAAATCCTTCGAGAACAATTGATCAAAAACATCCTTATTCCGAATGGGATCAAAGACGCGCGTGTGCTGCAATCGGTCGGCACGACACCCAGGCACGAATTCATACCGAAAAAGCTAGCGCATCTCGCCTACCAAGATATGTCCATCGCAATCGGTGAATCGCAGACGATCAGCAGCCCCTTCATCGTTTCGTTGATGACCCAATCCTTGGATCCAAAGCCCACGGATAAAGTGCTCGAAATCGGCACTGGGAGTGGGTACCAAGCTGCCATTCTGAGCCCCCTGGTAAAAGACGTTTACACGATCGAGATCGTCGAGGACCTCGGCCATCATACCAAGCAATTACTGGCCGATATGAATTACACCAATGTCCACTGCTTGATCGGCGATGGGTTCAAAGGCTGGCCAGAGTACGCTCCCTTTGACAAAATCATCGTGACCTGCTCCCCGGAGAAAGTTCCCGAACCGCTCGTGGAGCAACTCAAGGAGGGGGGAGTGATGATTGTTCCGGTCGGTGAGCGATATCAGCAAATGCTCTTTCTCATGCGAAAAGTGAACGGGAAACTCGAACGCGAAGCACTGCAACCAACCCTGTTCGTCCCCATGACAGGCGCGGCCGAAGAAGCCCGCGAAATTGCTCCGGACCCAAAAAATCCCCAATTGGTAAATGGGGCATTTGAACTGCCGCTCATCAACGGCTCCCGGATTCCAGGTTGGTACTATCAATTTGGGTGTGTTGCAATCCAAGACGTTAATGCCCCCAAAGGACCACAAGTTATAGAATTCCGCAGCACCGATAGCAAATCGCCGAGCATGCTCCTACAAGGCTTGGCAATCGATGGGTCGGCGGTAAAGAAAATCAAAATGGGCGGCTGGATAGAACTGGAGAACGTTACCCTCGGTAGCTCTAGAGATCAGTCACCGTCCATTGCAATCCAGTTCTTCGATGCGAATAGAAGCCGAATTGGTTACAACTACATCGGTGGATTTCAAGGAAGCAGAAAATGGAAAAAAGAGGAAAAGATCCTTACGATCCCTCCGGCGACTCGTGAAGCGATTGTTTCGATTGGATTGTTCGGATCTGTTGGCGTCGCCCGCTTTGACGACATTCATCTCGAAGTAGTGAAGTAATTTTCAAAGCGGCAAAGGCTTCCAAGTCGATGTCCAGGCCCGAAATTGAAACGAAGAGGTCGTGACAGGTGAAACCAAAAGCTGTGTTGGCTTACTGTCGAGAAAAAGGAATCAAAGCCTTTGACTTGCGCTTCGTAGATATCCTTGGCTCCTGGAGGCACGTAACATTCCCTGTTGCGTCGCTTACCGAAGCTTGCTTTGATGAGGGGTTTGGACAGGACATTGTATTGGATCGAACCGACAATCCCGTTCCGAGCCACGCGATTTTGGTTCCACAAGGGGCTGCGCATTATTTCGATCCGTTCACGCATCAACCCACGTTGGTATTGCTCGCAAGCGTTCAAGATGTCCTAATGCGAGAGGACAGCCCATTGGATTCTAGGCATGTTGCTGTCCAGGCGATGCAGTACCTCGAATCTTCTACGATTGGGGATGGCATTGCCGTAAGAGCGCGATGCCAGTTTCGAATCGCTCGGAATGTATCGTCCGATTCACAAAATAATGCGACGGAAAGTACGCATTTAGCCTGTGGACCAAACGATCCTGATTTCCATTTGCGGTGTGAAGTAGCTGAGATAGGCGCCGAAGCAGGATTGCAAATCGAACGTCACTTCAGTGGTCCCGAATCTAGTTCTGAAATGGTGTTGAAGCCGTCGAGTCTTGTGGCATGCTGCGACGATATCATGATGCTTCGTTACGTTCTCGGCCAACACGCTTGGAGAAATCGAGAACGTATCAATTCGGCAAATCTCACCATTCCTAGTCAGTGGTCCATTACCAAGCAAGGTGAGTCGATTTTCGTCGGTTCATCCTATCGAGGTCTGAGCGAATCCGCCATGCATGCGATAGGTGGCATCCTAAGACACGCAGATGCGATTTGCGCCATTGCATTTGCAAACAACGCATCTGCGTGCATTGCACCTTGGTTGAGACTATGCAGCGCCAGCGAGGCCGAATCCTTATGCCGCGCCATCATAGCGTCGAACAATCCCCGCGACCGAGCGATCGAGTTTTGTGGGGCACCCGCAGACAGCAATCCGTACTTGGTCTACTCTGCAGTGTTGATGGCGATGATCGATGGAATCCAAAACAAGATGTCGCCGGGCGCCGCCCTGGAAAAGAAGATCGAATCCAAAGACGACCGAAAATCTTACGCGATTGGCGGTTTAGAGGACGGAACAATGGGTCGACGTGTTTTGACCGAACGCTTGATGGGCGACTGCGATTTTCTAAATCGAGGCGAAGTCTTTTCAAACGAACTGATCGATTCGATTTGCCGGCAGTTATCGTAAGAGAACGATAACAACGGTGCCACTCTGCGTTTCTATTTCAAAACAACTCGCGAATAACCCTACCCAGCGCACCTAGCGGGTGCAGCCCGAGGCCAACCGTTATTTCTCAATCAATTTCAACGCTTGTTCGATCAAAATCTCCCCCGTCATTTCGCCAAGTGATGTCTTACTTACGTACTCGTAACGAGGGAAGCTGGCAAAATCAACTTTGGTCAAGATGTACCCGAAAGCATCGTTGGTAAGGCCAAACAAAAGGTTGTGTTCACCTCGCATCTTGCGTTTCAAATAGAAACCAATATTTGGCAACGCCTCACCGGGGATCGTTAAGATCTGCGAGTTGCCCAGTTCGACAAAATTGATTCGAGTCGTGATCGTTCGATTTGCATTGTGCGGATAGTTGAGCGGAGACCCTTTGATTACCATCCAAAGAATTTCGTTGTCGACTGGAAACGTCACGTCGGCAGACGTGCATCGCAACATTGGGTCCTTTTGTATAGGAGCTGCGCGCACGATGCGAATCGCCTCGTCCGCCATCGTGTTACCTATCCGTTGGCACTCCTCCCAAGTCCTAGCGTCTTGCCAGTAACCTCGAATGGGATCCTTGGGTTGATCAAGCAGCCGATTGTCGGCGGTGACCATTCCTCCTTGAGCACCGTTCATGAAAATCGCCATCCCTCCCACCTCCGATTCCAATCGATCTCGAAGGGGACCAATAAGGTCGGGGCTTACAATGCCGAGTCTCGAGCCTAGCACTTCCGGGTGGATCGCATAGTTCACCAACATCGCAATCGTTTTGCCATCGCTCGCGATCGCTTGAATGACACTCATTCGGCGATCGTATAGGTCGGGCGCGTAATAATTGTATGCGATCTTGCCCTTGGCCTCATCGGTGCCGATCTTGAGTTCCGCCGTTTGGAGGTTGGCGATGGCGGCGTTGACCGCTTCGGCTGCGTTCTTGCAAACTAGATCGATGTACTTGAGGTCGCCGGTGTGCCCGCCACTTCCGTCTGGAAAAGCATAGCAATCCGGCGCGCTGTGGGTATGCGATGAGCCGATCAAGATATTGGTCGAGGGAATCATGGGGGTCTGGGCTCGAATGCGATCGCAAAGCACCGACGGGAATCCCAAAAGATCCAACGAGACAAAAGCGACCGTGGTTTGCCCTGTACGAAACACGATCGCTCGAGCGCTAAGCTCGCCGCGCTTCTCGGTTGCCGGCGCAGTTGGCCCCATGCCTCCCGAAACCGGCAGCAACGGATTCGGTGTTATCAGCCGAAGCCCCACCCCCACTTGCAATTGTGCGCTGCAAAACGGAGTGGCGATCTGCGTCGTTAAAAACAATCCAATCCAAAAACAAGTTTGCTTTGTCAACATACGCTTCTACTTTATCCAATGAATTAGGTTTAGGGCTATCTTGCTTAACTTGCTTAAGGCGATCGGCAGATTGAAAAGTACCGTAGGATTGGACCAATGTCCCGTCCGTTGATTCGTTCGGGACAATGGACCCAAACTACGACTGGTATAACACAGCCTGCCGCTCGCCTTAAGGCAGAGCATAACAACGAACTTCTTCGTCGTTGCGAACCAAAAGAGAACCGTTCGCGATGGCAGGATAAGTCCAAAGAGTCTTGCGACCACCGGAGGAATTCGTGGGGTCGATGGCATGGAATCGGCCAGTCTCTTCGTAGCTTTTCGGAGTGAGCTTGGCCGAGATAATATCGCCGGTTTCACTGAGCAGGAAAAAGTTGTCAGCGTCCGCCTTGATGAGGTAGGCTGCGGCATTGGAAGCACCGCGTTCGCGATCAGAACCCGTTGTCGAGAGAGCAGACTGCCACATGCGAGTCCCATCGTTCGGCCTGACGCAAATTAGTGCGCCGCTTTGAAAGTCTGCACCGTACACGAAGCCGTCGTGAAAGATGGCAGAGGTGTTGGATAGCCCGAGCGATTTCTTGGGGTCGCCGGTCCATATCAATTTCGACTTGGGCGGATTCGCCGAGAGCTCAAACATCGCTGAGATGCCTTCGCCTGATGCGAACAACAAATCCCCTTGCAAGATCGGAGGTGCGATCGACATTCCATAGTCTGGTTTGAAAGGTTGTTCCCAATACTGTTCTCCATTGGTTGGATTGAGACTCGCAATTTTTTCAGGGCTCCAAATCAACAATTGAGAGACGCCGCCATGAGAAATTAGAGCGGGGGGGCAATAGCCAATCTCGTCGCTGCTTAGCGCGCGCCAAAGCTCTTTCCCTGTTTTTCGATCGAGCGATACAACCAAACTGCCACTGCCACCAGCAAGGCAAATCAATTGGTCGCCAATTACAAGTGGGACAGCCGCATAGCCCCACATCGGCTTCTCGGTTTTATAAATTTCGGAAAGCCGTTTTTGCCAAAGGACTTTTCCGTCTTCAGCAGCCAGACATAGCAAGTCACCTTCGGCTCCGAGAGTGATCAAGCTCCCATCGACGGTTACTGGCGTTGCGCGTGGCCCTCCAGGATAGGACAAGGCATAGTTTCTATCGTATGCATGAGTCCATTGGATTGCACCGGTCTCAACATCAAAACAGATAACTCGCTCTTTTCCCGTCAATCGATCTCGGCTGCCCGCGTTGTTCGTGATTTTTCCCGTTTCTAGCTGGTAGTCGGTAACGAAGACACGACCATTTGCTACTACCGGCCCCGAATAGCCATAGCCAACTGGCATTTTCCATTTCAGCTTCAATCCACTTTTGGGAATTGGCTTACCCACAACCTCTTTTGCGAGAAGTCCGTTTCGAGTTGGGCCGTTCCATTGAGGCCAATCCTGAGCTTGTGTAGGAGCGGTCAATGAACCAGCGACCAGCGCCAGCGCGGAGAGTGAATACCGTCGAAAATACGTCATGGGGCACAACTCCAAAATACGGAAGGATTGGGGAGCCCATGAGTTTAACAGATTCGGCGAACTACAATAAAGCGATGCAGTTACAGACGGCAGTTATTAATCGACATTTCAAGAATAGCGAGCGCTCCGAGAGCCTCTAGTTTTTCCATGATGGGGATGACTTCGCTACTCTTGACCATCGCTCGAACAGCGCACCAACCGCTATCCTCTAGATTGGTGACCGTGGGGGAGGTGAAACCAGGTGTGACCGCTTCGGCAGCGGCAAGTTTTGTTCTAGGAATGTTGTACTCGAGCAAGGAATAATCCCTCGCGATGACAACACCTTCCAAACGCCGAACGATTCGATCCGCCGTTGTCTGGTCCCTGCATGCAGGGCTTTGAATTAAGATGGTTTCGTATTGGCCGATCTCGGTCAATATACGCAATTGGTTCGCGGCCAATGTGCTACCTGTTTCAACGAGGTCCACGATGGCGTCCGCTACTCCAAGGGAAATCATGACTTCCACGGAACCGTTCAGCTTCACTAAGTGTACCGGCGCATCATGTTGTTTCAGGAACCGCTCGGTCGTATTGGGGAAGCTGGTTGCGACCCTCTTTCCCGCGAGTTGACTAGGATGATTGATATCGGAATGCGTTGGAACGCAGATTGCAAGTTTGCATCGACCAACCCCTAGTTTCATCCGAACCTGGACATCGGCATTGGCTTCTTGGGCGAGATCGCTGCCGGTGATTCCTAGGTCGATCGCACCTTCTGCACAAAGCGTGGGTATGTCATCGGTTCGCAGGAAGGTAATCTCGACCGGCATACTGCTCACACGAGCGAACAGCGATCGGTCTTGACGTCGGAAACTCAGACCGGCTTGCAAAAGCAGTTCGGTGGCCAGTTCGCTAAGGCGTCCTTTGCTAGGGATACCGATGCGAAGATGATTGGACACAACACTCACGAAGTACTCTCCAGGCCACGTCTGCGTTTTTCTTCAAGCCCCGAGACCCCCTCGCGCCGTTCCAACTCATGGCGTAATGAGTCTACACTTATACCGCGACTCGCCAAGAGCACCCACAGATGAAAGAGCACATCGCAGGCCTCTCGAATGGTGTGATCCACCCCTTCTTGGCCAGCTTCACCGGCCGCTTCGATCACTTCATGGGCTTCCTCGAGGATTTTACTCCCCATTTTCGGAATGCCACCCTCAAGCAGTTTCGTGGTGTATGAACCCGCGGGTAATTGATCGACTCGCTGATGTAGTTCGATCATCAGCCTATCGAAGATATCATTTGCCATCGGCAACCTATCACGCGGCGTTTTGCAATTCCCCGTCGACAGTCGACGCGGTCCTTCGAGACTTGCGGTCGAATCGGCGACGCAACTCATAACGCATGATCAACATAAACCGCGAGGCGGTATTATGCCTAGTTTGTTTGGGTTCAAACGCTTTGCCAAGCGGCCCCGCCAAGATAGCGGGCAATAGGATTAGTTCCGCAACCACTCCGGCAACCAAAATCGTTAGCATCAACCAACCGAAACGCTGTGTCGGCGTAAACGTACTGAACGCAAACACCGACAAACCAAGCCCGCTAATGCAAGCCGCTTGAAGCGTGGGCGTCGCGCATCGCTTGTAAGAAGCAATGATCGCTTCTTTTCGGTTTTTGATTTGCTTGACGTCCACGCGGAACCAGGACAGGAAGTGAATCGTGTCGTCCACGGCAACACCCAGCGCAATGCTGGCGGACATCATGGAGCCAATATCGATTGGAATGTTGAGCCAGCCCATCGATCCAAAAATGATAACGATCGGTAGCACGTTGGGGATCATCGCCACCAAGCCAGCTCGGATACTCCGCGAAACAAACATCATCAAAGGTGTGATCGTAAGGAACGACCACATCGTGCTTTCCACTAAGCTTTGAAGCAAGGCTCTCTGCGCTTTGTACACGATCGGTACCACACCGGTGTAAACCGATGAAACCATGGCTTTGGAACCGTTCGGGTCGTACGCTTTCAAATCGATCACTTTGCCGAGCGTCACGCCGAGCGTACCGATCTCTGCATTCGAAAACGCACCGGACAAAATCACCGCATCGAACTCACCCAGTTTTTGTAGTTGTGTCACAGGCATCGCAGCAGGGTCGGCAGTGAACCTCTGAACGCTCAAACGAGCCTTGCTCAACAGGGAAGCAATTTCATCGGAACGCATTTTCTCCATCGAGGATTCCTCGGTGTTATCGGATTTCTTCGAAGCGGGATCCCATATAACAACTCGCTTCCCTGTGAACTTCGGATCGCCCGTCCACGAAGCGATTTGTCGCAGTACGCGAACCCTGTCGCCGTGAGCATCAATGATGGGTGAAACAGCATCTCGCAACTCATGAACGAATGTGCCGTAATCTACCCCCTCAAATGCTGCGACGCGTAGACTGATTCGCCAAAGCTCCGCGCCAGTCGTCGAATCGATGCGTAAAAAGCCAGCCCCCATCAGCTCATCTCTTTTGCTTTCCAACGCTTTATTGTACGCGCGACGCTTCAAAAAATTGACGCTCGATTTCTCCTGAGTCGGCAAACTCGAAGCAAAAGTTGCTGCCGACATGCTGCGCCCAACAATCTTGGAACCATTCTCGCCAAACTTGTTTCGGATGACTTCCTGAATCTGTACTGTCGTTTCCATCCGTTCCAAGAATGTCAAACGAGTACCATCCTCCAACATCTTGGACTCATCGGTTTCAACTCCCTCGGGACGATTTTCACCGGAACTCGCAATACTATCCTTGTCGAATTGAATGACGATTTCGAGTGGCACTAGCATGCCGAGATTCTTCTCAAGCCACCGGTAATCCTTAAGAATTCGAGCCTGCGAATCAAATAACTCCAACAGGTCGATACTCGTCCTCGTTTTAGTTAGTCCAAAGCCAACCGCAATCACAACGGCGATGCAGGAAAACGCTACGCCAAAATGATTTCTAACAATGAAGCTGGCAGCGATTCCCCAAATACGCTCAATGTAAGTGTCTTCTCGCAATGGATGCGACTCATTCTTTTTCGTTTGCTTGAGCATCGGATCGACGGCGATCACCCAACGTTTGGCATATCCAATTATGTGCAAAGCTGCCGGCAGCAACAAAAACAAAACGATGATCAAGATCATGACGCCGGACGCAGCATACAACCCAAACTTACGGATCGGCGTGAGCTCGCTCGCGCAAAGCGAAAGCAGCCCCAACGCTGTTGTTGTAGAACACAGCACGGCCGGTTTGAGTGCGTGAATCACAGCCCGCTCGGTGGAACCATGCAGGCCATCGGTCTCTACCGCATCGCGATAGTAATTGATGAAATGCACCGCGCCCGAGATCGCAAGAACATAAACCAGCGAGGGCATCGACAAGACGATTGCGTCGACAGTTTCCCCGGTTGCCCAAATCATAGCAAGCGAAGCTGCAGCACTCGTGACGGAACAGCTGAATACGATGAAAGTCAACACCATGCTGCGCAGCGACCACCACGCCAACAAGATTCCAATGAGCCCAGAAAATCCAGCGAGTCGAACGAGTGTGCGCTCTCCCTCCTCATCAATCGAAATATTGTCGACCGGCGGGCCTCCCAAATGCAATTGCTCGTCCGGGATTCCTACTTCCGCAATCAGTCGTCGCAAAACACCAGGGGGAACGTTTGGCCTAAAAATACGCATCTGGCCATGACCGAGAATTGGCTTTAGTTTTGCCGTCGTCTCGGGATCTAGAAAAACGATCACACATGTTTGGCGTCCATCTGGGCCTAACAATGAGCCTTTCAATCGATCGATGGCATCTTCATAAGACAACGGATGCGTGTCCGCTTTGGTCAATCTCTCCAGAAGTTGCCTGCCAGTCTGGACTCCTTTAAAATATTTTTTCGCTTCGACCGCGTCGTTATCGTTGGGATTTGCGTTTTCAGGGGCCACCAACGCAGCCAGCTTCGCAATCCGAGGGT
>JBBRGW010000098.1:0-10726 GCA_038223525.1 Pirellulales bacterium | reverse complement strand
AAAATGCCAATCACTGAAGACCACGTTCGCGAACAACTCAAACTAGTGATCGACCCAGAACTATTTGTCAACATTGTCGACCTTGGGTTGATCTATGTTGTCGACATCCAACCGGGCGAAGACGAAAAAGAAAACGTCAACGTCGAAATGACTTTGACCAGTCCCATGTGCCCTGCCGGCCCGCAACTCGTTGCCAACAGCCGTCAAGTGATCGAAGCCATTGAAGGGATTGGCGAAGTCGATATCAAAGTAGTCATGGATCCACCGTGGACCCAGGACCGCATGACCGAAGACGCCCGAGATCAGCTCGGCATATTCTAAAGTATGGACACTCAAATCACCTACCCTGAACTTTCTGATCTCGAGTTAGAATTAGACGATCTTGAGAGTACCGAAGACCGCATCCAGTTCCTGATCGAATTGGGGCAAGCGCTCCCACCTTTTCCAGAGGAGTACTGCACCGAAGAGTATAGGGTGGTTGGTTGTCAAAGTATGGTGTGGATCGTACCGAATTGGGATGGCAAGTTCTACCATTTTATGGCATCGAGCGACGCCCCGATGGTTCGGGGACTTGTTGCGGTCTTGATGTCTGCTTATTCGGCGAAAACGCCTTCTGAAATCACCTCATTTCCAATCGAGAAGGTGCTCGATGGAATGCATTTAAAATCATTTCTTTCGCCCCTTCGAAGCAACGGCTTGCATTCGATGATCAAGCGGATTCGAGCTTACGCGGAATCGAAACAAACGTCTTCGATAGGCAATACGTCTGAACCCGACAACGCGAATGCTGCCGAGTTTGAGGATCTGGGCCCATTAGTCGCCAGAATGGAACAGGTTCGGGCTGATTTCCCGATCTTGAAACAAAAGAATCAGGATGGCGTGTCCATAGCCTATTTGGACAATGCCGCTTCGTCGCAACGTCCGCAGTCGGTCATCGATTCGATGGATCGCGTCTACACTGAGCACTACGCCAACGTGCATCGATCAGGGCATGAATGGGCAGTACGAACGACCGAAGGAGTTGAAGCGAGTCGCGAAGCTGTTCGGCGATTCGTCGGTGCAGCCAAAACAGAAGAAGTCATCTTCACCGCAGGCGCGACAGCGTCGGTAAATTTGATCTCGCAAGCCTGGGGCGATGCCAATCTAGGACCTGGCGATGAGATCCTTCTAACCGAGATGGAACATCATTCGAATATTGTTCCTTGGCAGCAGTTATGCCAACGCAAAGGATGCAAGATCCGATGGGCGCCCATCACATCTGACTTTACGCTAGATGTCGAACAATTCGCGAGCTTGCTTTCGCCACGAACGAAATTGGTATCGTTCACTGCGGTATCCAACGTCTTGGGCACCGTCAATCCGGTGAAACAACTTGTTCAATTGGCGAAACGTGTCGGCGCAACGGTTGTTGTAGATGCCGCCCAAGCGACGCCTCATGGTGCCATCAACGTGCGAGATTGGGATGCGGATTTTGTTGTGTTTAGCGGCCACAAGATGCTCGCTTCGACCGGTGTTGGAGTCTGCTATGGCAAGCGAGCGATATTGGAGCGCATGCCCGAATGGCAAGGTGGCGGCAGCATGATCAAGTCGGTGACTTTCGAGGGCTTTTCGCTCGCAGATTTACCACACAAATTCGAAGCCGGGACACCCGCGATTGCGGAAATCATCTCGATGAAACCTGCGATCGAGTATTTGGAGACGATTGGTCACGAACGGTTGATGGAGCAGGAGCGATTGTTAGCAGGCCGAGCAGTCAGTGGTCTCAAAGGGATCGAGGGGCTCCGAATTTTCGGACCTGACCTTGAGTTAAAGTGTGGAATCGTATCCTTTGCAGTGGATGGAGTTCATGGCGAAGACATCGCTCGAGTATTGGATAGTAGGGGAATTGCGATACGCGTTGGGCATCACTGCGCGATGCCGTTGCATAGCCGGTTAGGTGTCTCGGTCACCTGCCGCGCGAGTTTCTATTTTTACAATTCGCCAAACGAAGTGGACCGTTTGGTTGAATCCGTTGAACATGCGGTGAAGATATTGCGTAACGCTGTCAGCTAATGGTTTGAGTTGAAAGCGAAAGGGCGGCCAGCGCTTTACCGCAAACTTTTATCTTAAATTCTCGGTGTGGACTCACCGCTAGTCTTTCAAGCCTGATTTCCGGTAAGATAGGCTGCGAAGGCAAATTTTTCCACTGTGTTAAGAAACCACATCAATGAACAACTTCGCTGATTCGGCGTCCGGATTTCCATCGGCTGGGCCGAGCCAACCTAGAACTTCTGGTCTCCAATGGTTTCTGCGTCGAATCATTTTCGGCATTTTGTTTGCTGCCCCTATTCTTCTGACCCTGTTTGTCGTCTACCAAATCTATCTGATTTTGAATTCGTGGGTGATCGATCCAGTTGCCTCATTCATCGCACCATTGATTGTTCCCAAGGGAATAGACGATCCGTACTGGACTGCCGTTGAAAGGTATGTGACGCCACCGATCTCGCTGCTGACGGTCTTATTGATCTTCTACATTCTTGGGTACGCATTCCAGTCGCGATTGAGCCGGTGGGTCGATTGGGGTTTTAGTTACATCCCCGGTATCTCAGTTTTGTATCGAGCCGTTCGCGACGCATCGCAGGCAATGCAAGGTCCGGATGGACTCAAGAAGATCGATACCGTTGTGCTTGTACCGTTTCCTCATCCCAATGCACGAGCGACCGGGTTCTTGATGGGAGAGTGCCAGGACATCAGTACAGGCAAGCAGTTGGCTTGTGTGTATGTTCCGATCGGGCTGTTTCCGCCGTCTGGTTATACTTTGATCTTCCCAAGAGAAGATGTGATTGCTACGAAATGGGAAGCGACATCGCCATGGAAGCTATTGCTATCAGGCGGATTGACCATCCCGCAAAAGGTCCCCTTTGAATCGACCGTTGAGGACGCTGCTAGCCTTCGCAACCTTTAATGCCTCGAAGTTCGTCAGTACAATCCTTGAAGCAAAAACCAAGATTAGCCGCACGTTGTTAGGGGAGCGGCAGGCTGTGTTATACCAGTCGTAATTTGGGACCATTGTCCCGAACGAATCAACGGACGAGACATTGCTCCGGACATTGGTCCCATCCTACGGTTACCTATTCGTTCTGCCGATCGAGCAGTATCAGCCACGCGCGGCTACCAGTAGACGTACTGCAAGAATCGCTCGCGGTCTGCTGGGGGCAGGGCCTCGATATCGGGTACGACGTATCGATTTTCCTCGGTATCCATCAGCAGTTTGCCTCGTTCACCGAAATCGATGGCTTGGCTTTGCGTCCAACGCATCGAAAACATTTCACGCCCCAAATCGGTATCCACATCGAATTCGAGAAAGCCAAGTCGAAGTTTGACTTGTGTTACTTTCTGAATTTTTCGCAGTAGGTAGCGGCGATTCGTCATAGCCGTCAACAATGATTGCTGCTCGGCAGACCATTCACTCAGGTTGGATATCATCCCAATCTCTTCATCCTCGCCATGATCTTTCCAGCGACGAAGGCTCAAATACCGATCCGGCTGCGTCGCGGGAAACGAAGCAACGGCAAAGACGCTAACAGCCACGCATTCTCCGTCGATCCAAACCTCGGTGCGATGCAGTTTTCCGGTTCGTAGCTCCGCGCGATGCGGTTCAAGCCAATGGATGGCAGCAGCGTTCGGCTTAGCTGTGTCAGGCTCCGCTTCGCCCTCATTGTTCGTTTCGGCTATCATTGTTTCGGCATTCGCAACGTCTCGAATTGCATGGCCAGACGCGACCGAGTTCGGCTTGGGGTTCTCGGCATTCCAAAGGAGTTTGTCAACGTTTGGAGCCTTGGAAACTTGGGTTTGAATGCGAACGAGCCGCGCGTAGGTTCCGTCTGCATTGAGGAGTTCCGCATGGGTACCGTGTTCGATCATTCGACCTCGATCAAAAACCAAGATGCGATCCGCATTGCGCAGCGTCGAGAGCCGGTGTGCGATTGCGATCGTGGTTCGGCCGCGAACGAGAACTTCTAAGGCTTCTTGAATGCTCCGTTCTGCTTCAGCGTCGATGTTGCTGGTCGCTTCATCGAGGATCAGAACCTTGGGGTCATAGAGCAAAGTGCGAGCGATAGACAAGCGTTGTTTTTCGCCTCCGGAGAGTCCTGCTCCAAGTTCGCCGAGCAGTGTCTCATAGCCCAGGCTCTGCCGCAGAATAAAATCATGGGCGCCGGCAGCCTTGGCCGCCACAAGTGCTTGCTCGATGGTGCTTTGAGGACGACCGTAGGACAAGTTTTTCCAAATGGTTCCGCGAAACAAAAAAGAATCTTGAAACACGATCCCTAAATTCTCTCTCAAGCTTTGCATGGAGAGGTTTCGCACATCAATGCCATCGACCAAGACCGCCCCTTCCTGAACATCGTAGAACCGACCGAGTAAATTGACCATCGTCGATTTGCCCGATCCGCTCCGTCCAACGATCCCCACCATTTCGCCAGGTGCCACTTCGAACGACACGTCCTTGATGACTGGTTGATTGCGATCGTATCCAAACGTCACGTGGTCGAAGCGAAGATGGCCGCGAGGATTTTCCCATTTATGTACGTGCGCAGGGTCTTGAACACCCAACGGCGTTTCCATCAACTCGAGAACGCGTTTGCTTCCCGATAAAAAGCTTGTCAGCCACGATGTGAAGTTCGATAGTGCGCCGAGGGGCGCATAGAACATCGCGAGGTAAGCGAGGAACGCGATCAACTCCCCCAGAGACATTTCCTTGCCAATGACATCTCGACCACCCACGTACCAGACGATGAGACCTCCGAGACTAAATACGATCGACATCGAGGCTGAGTACCATGCGTTGGTATTCTCAACCCAAAGCCGCCATTGGCGCAAATGATCGCTGGTTTTCCGAAATCGTTCGTACTCCCGATCCTCTTGAGCGAATGCCTTGACCACTCGTATCCCTTGAAGCATGCCACCTAGGATCGACATTTGACGGGAGGACGCGTCCCACAGACGATAGTATCGTGGGTAGACTCTTTGCCAAAAGATCCAAGACCCTACAAACACCAACGGAACCGGGATTAGCGTATACATCGCGAGCTTGGGATTGAGCCACATCAGCATGGCTCCAACGCCAACCAATTGAACCGTCTGAAGTAGAAAGCCCCCGGTGATCTGATGCATGAGGCCGTGCAGTACTTCACTATCGTGCGCAACGCGGCTGATCATCGAACCGACTTGGTGTCGGTCGTAGTATGCGACGGCCAGTCGTTGCAGTTTTTGAACCAACTCCAATCGGAGCGTGCCGGTCAGTTCGGTACCGATTCGCGTCGCGATTTGCCCTTTGATAACACTAACCACCGACATCAAGATGCGAGAAAAAGCTAATGCTAGAACGACGACGAGCAATGCGGACTGAAACGGAACATTCGATCCCTTGCTTACCCCATCCACGGCCCCACCCACTGCCCCGTCCACGGTTTGCCCATTGAGGATGTGGTCGACCATGTATTGTTGCAGTTTCGGCGGTATCAGCTCAGCAACGACACCGATAACAGTCAAGACGCAAAGGAAGATCGCACCGCGTCGATGGGGACCAAGCAGGTGAAGGATGTGGCGAAGGATTTGTCCTTTTTCCATGCATCGCGGGCACGCTTCATCAACCGTTTGCAATCGGAGCGAACAAGCATTGCATCGAGGCGGATCGATCGGATCACGTGTCAGCTCGAGGGCAATTTCGCGGAGCGCGGCATCCCGGTCGGCTGCTTCGTCACCAAGCTCGTTGGCGTCAGAAATATCTTCGATTGCATTTTCGGTGGCATCCCCCGGTTTCTTTTCGACGACCTCACGCATCCGCTCGAGCGTGCGTGCAACTTTGTGAAAGCGGGTTGCCAGACGGTTGGAGAAACGCAGTAAGTCCGTCCAAACGCTATCTGTTTTCATCTGCAGAAGCCCGGAGCCGACGCCGGCAACGGTTCGAAAGGACTCGATCTGGTTCCACAGGAGTGCAGTGACAACGGAATCCGTTTCCTTTTCAACGAGACGGAGTCCGTCTAGCGCGACTTGTAATTCCAGCGATTGCTTTTTGCCTTCGAGTGAAAAGTCCGTTTCCACTTGGAAGAGTTGCGACCGGGAATCGTCGCGATATTGGCTTGAGTTGGACGACAACGAGACAGGGGCAGTCAACGCGGTCATAGGTTTTGGGGCATTCCTTTGGGTCAGATCGATGTGTGCGAGAAACCATGCAAGTTGCGTTAGATGCAAACGTCCGCGGTTTGTTCCCAAAATAGTTTATCGCAATTGCCAGCACATGTAATGGAGCGATTTGAGAATCGCCTGATCGAGCGACATTTCGCGTCGCATTAATCACGACGCGGATAGGCTGTTTTTCGAAAGAAAGTATCCATCACTCTCCGTGTGATGTTGGTTCAAAAACGAAAATTTTTTGATCTGCGGAAATCACGCGGAGCGTGATTGGTACCATGAGTCTCTCCTGAAAAATAAGTGCACTCAATTTCCCAATGACTTCCGCTAGCACTTCATCGCTGATTCTACCCTTGCGTTTTGTCTTTCGCTTCTAAATCGTGCTATTCTAGAAAAACGCGGGATGAGTTGCAGTCGGCGGCATCTCTTTAGTAGTCATCCACACTTCGTTGGATGGCCTACTCGTCCTGCAAAAGCCTTGCGTGAAATCCCCTCGTTAGAAAGAACGATCAAGTGTTACCTTTTGATCAGCTTTCGAACACTTGGGACGATTGCGCCGATCGTTTGTTGCTGATCGCACGGTCCTTTGGCAGATCCGGGGAGGATGCGGTTCAAGAGGCATTCATGGCGTTATCGAGGCAACCGAAACTGCCGGACGAGCCATTAGCATGGTTGGTCAAGGTAGCGCGAAACCAAGTTTTGCAGTGGAATCGCAGTGAACAACGCCGCGCACAAAGGCACATTGCCCGGGCGATCGGAGCTGGTTATCGGCTAGCTGAATTTGCGCAGTGTTCGGGGGACTGTAACTTGATAAACGGATTGGTCAGTGTCGCCATTTCAGGCATCACCTTTAGCATCGTTGAGGAGCTGAGCCAGCAAGCCGATGCGCCCAATCTCTATTGGGCACTGGCGAGTCTGCCCGATGTGCTTTGGGATCAACGCGGCTGGATCTTTGGCTAATCGGTTTCGGAGTCGCTTATCCTTTTTCCGTTACTTGAACCGGTAAGCGACACGATGGCGTCGAACGATTGGAAGAATCGACTCGTGCTTGCGGCACAAGTGCCGATGGAGTTCAACTTAAATGCGAGTGTCTCGGCGACCGCAGGTGACGAGTCCTCTGCAAGCGTTCGTGCTACCGCTCAGTTGGCCGCCGGTGCCGCGTTGCTGATCTTTAGCGACTGGGCGAGGACGGAATTGATTGAAGCCAGTTTTGATCACGATCAAGTACAACGAATGTCCGCATCGGAAGTTGTTGCTCGAAACACGCAACTCCGTTTTGAGCGTTCACGCGACGACCTTTTCAAGTGGTCGCTATTGCAATCGCAAGGCAAATCCTATTCCGACGCAGAGTGGAATAAATTCCGGCTGCAAATGACGGGGGGGGCAAGTAGAGCCAAGTAAAGTACTTATCGGATCGCTACTTCCCGCTTTGAATGCCGTCGATAGCGCAGCTCTTCGATGCAATATGACTCACAAACAACTCATGTTACACGAAGCACTGAGAGCGTACGCTGCCGCACATGGCAACAAACTACCGGAGTCTCTCGCTGCACTTCAACCGTTACCTGCATTACCGAATCCAGAAACCGGCGAGATGTTTCAGGATGAGCGAATCAGCGATAGCGAAGCGATCGTTCGTCGCAAACCAAGTTATCCCAAAGAAAAAGTTGTCACTCGCGTCATTCTGCAATCCAAAAAGTAATTCTCAAACGAGGAGCCTGAATATGAAAACACTAGTTGCCATGTGTGTAAGCTTGTTGTCCGTTCCCCTTCCACAACTCGCTGCGAACGATCTCGACCGCTATCTGGAATCGACGACAGTTGCCGTCGCTCAAATCGATCTCGCCCGATTGGATTTGCGCGCAACGGCTAAGTTTGTTCAAGCAAATTTCCCAGACATGATTGATGCAAAGTCCATCAACGGAATTCAGTTGGCAGCAAGCGGAATGATCCAGTCTCACCGTAGTGCGGGAGTCACGAAAGTTTATGCAACGCTATCCACGCTTGAGTTGACTCGCGGTCATGTCGCCTTGATCGTCCCCTGCAGCAAACCTTCAGCGGCCGGTGAATCAATGGATGCAATACTTGCGATGTTACCTGCAAATCTCGGATACAAGGTCCATGTGAACAGTGATTCCGTCATCGTTGCCACCGACTCGGTTTGGAATCGGCTTTCGAAGATTCCCAAAGCGGAACGTGGCGCTCTTTCGCTCGCGGTGGATCAAGTTGCCAACCATTCGGGTTCGATCGTAGTCAACGTCCGCGAAGAATTGAGACATGAAGTTATCGGCATTTTTCCAGAGCGATTGCCAACAGGTTCGCCTATCGCATTCTCGCCTAAAGCGATGATGGAGGATGTGGTCACTTTGCAGTTCGCGATACATACTCCACCAAGTATTCACGCGATCCTTTCTGCCAATTGTCGCGATGGACAAGCAGCGATGCGAGTAGCTGGATTGGCGAATCAGATGGTTGCACTGACTGGCCTTTCGAGCCTGAAATGCTCCACCATCGAAAAACAGGCTAACGTATCGTCGAGTGGCGATGAACTCATTTCGCTCATTGGCAGTCTAACGAAGTCCACTAAGATGAGTGCGGCACAGATGCAGCAGAGTAACAATCTCAAGCAGATTTTGCTCGCTGTCCATAATTTTGAGTCAGCAAATCAGGGTTTTCCTCCACGGATGACGGTTTCCGAAAAAGGGATACCGTTGCTTAGTTGGCGAGTGTTCCTATTGCCATATATAGGGGAACAGGCTTTGTATAACGAGTTTCACCTAGATGAACCCTGGGATAGTCCACATAACATTAAGCTGGCCGATCGGATCCCATTTTCTTATCAGTCGCTTCAGTTCCCTGATTTGAAACCTGGGCAGACGCTTGTTCAAGCCCCAATGCACACCGGGTTCACTTGGAATGGGAAAGAAAACAGGATGTTGCGCTTTCAGGATTTTACCGATGGCACTTCGATTACGATCTGTTTTGTGGTCGCCCCCAAAGACAAAGGGGTTGTATGGACCAAGCCGGATGATTTGAATTTAGGCGAGGATAGTCTCGTTGCCGATCTCTTTGGAGATCGCGAATCGATCGACGTCGGTTTTTTCGACGGGTCGGTTCAAGTGTTGGAGCGCACGATCAAAGCGGATAAGCTCAAGGCGCTGATGACGCATACCAGTGGCGAAGTGGTAGAGCGATAGTCTAGTGGGCAACTGCCAGAGTCGCCGTATGCACGGCGAATCGTTACCTTGTACACGGTTAATCGCTGACGCCGTATTCACGGCTGTGCTTCAGTCGTTGAGCCGCGATAGCGGCGGCATTTCAATAGCCGTGGGGCTCGCCCCACGGTTCCAGCGTCACGCCAAAATGGGAGAGCCGTGAAACGGCGCCACGGGTCACGGCTCATCGTTCGAGTGGAGCGCTACGCAACAGCGCCATCCGTGCGGCAAATCATTAGATCGGTGGCGCCGTTTCACGGCTCATGCATAACCCGGGGGCATTCAAACCGTGGGGCGAGCCCCACGGCTATTTAGCGCCGCCGCTATCGCGGCTCAGCTGCAGAAATTGAGGGCGAGCCCTTGCAGCTATCGTCTGCCGCCGTTATCACGCTTAACCACCTTTATTTTGCGACTGGTTCCGTTGTTTTTTCTGGCTCAGCTTTTTCGGTTTCTGGCAAATTCAGCCAACTGCGCCAACGCTTCTCTTGCTCTTCCGTTGGCTTGGCGACGCGTGCGATCTTCCATGATGTCTCCGGCTCACTGGCGAGCTTTAACGTCAACTCCACGATCTTTCCTCGCCTAGCTACTAAACATTTGCAGACATCGTTTGCCTTGTAAGAATTGAGCCGATCGCTCCATGTTTCAGCCGCGACGCGGAATCCATCAAAGCTAATCAGTTCGTCCCCCGAATTGAAGCCGGCGAGGCTAGCTGGCGAATCCCGAGTAACCTTTTCTACCATCGCTTTACCCTGTGTCGCGATCAAATCCATTCCCACGTACACGTTGCCATAGAGAGACTTCTCAACGGGCGCGTCCTTGTCCGCCTCTTTCTTTTTCCATTCCATTCCAAACCAATCCAACATCTTGGAGAAATCCATCTCTTGTGTCGTTTCCAAATGCTCGCGCAGCCATTTGTTATACGATATACCTGCTACTTGCTCGACGATCTTGCTGAAGTCGGCGTTGGTGTAACCGGACTCGCGATGGGATTGCCATAGCTGTCGCATCACATCATCGAGCGACTTGGCCCCCACGGTATGCGCACGGATCTCAACATCGAGCAATAGTCCGATCAACGCCCCCTTGAGGTAATAACTGATGCGACTGTTGTTCGCGTTTTCATCGGGGCGATAGTATTTGATCCATGCGTCGAAGCTGCTGTCGGTAAGCGATTGCGAGAGACGACCGGGCGCGTTTTGGACCGCCGCAATACTCTTGCCTAGTTTGTCTAGGTATTCCTTGGGTTTGCAAAGGCCACTTCTTACAACAAACAATTCATCGTAATAGCTGGTGATCCCTTCGGCTACCCAAAGTTCATGAAAGTACTGCTCGTTGTT